>JBEIFE010000617.1:0-1502 GCA_040382575.1 Candidatus Sericytochromatia bacterium | reverse complement strand
GTCCGCCGAGAAGCCGGGTGCGAGGCGCTGCAGGCGAGAGGCGTGCTCACTGGCGCGGCCGAGGTCCCCGGCCCAAAAGGCGCTCGCGGCCGCGAGCGCGCGCGCGAACGGGTAGAGGGGGGTCGACACCAGCACGTCCTCGATGGCGACCCGGGCCTGCTTCTCGACGGACTGGAGCAACTCTTCGTCAGTCCCCGGGACGATTCCCCCGGTATCGACGACGATGTACTCGCGGCCGTTCCAGTCGGCACGCAGGTAGAGGCGATCACGCGTGACCCCCGGTTCGTCATGGACGATGGCCTCGCGGCGACCGACGAAACGGTTGATGAGGGTCGATTTGCCGACATTGGGGCGGCCCACGACGGCGACGACGGGCAGAACATTCACCAGGAAAGCACCTCGAAGGGTTCATCCTCGGCGAAGGCCAGAACGGGAATCTCGGCCGGGATGGAAGGACGGAGCAATCGGACGAGGCGATCGACGACAGGCTGTTCGGTAGCCTGATGGCCGGCCTCGATGAAGGATAGGCCGCAGGCGGCGGCATCCAGGGCAGTATGATATCGGACTTCACCGGTCAAAAAAACGTCCACATCATGCCGTAGGCATGCCTCCCAGAGATCCCCACCGGCCCCCGAGCAGACGGCCACACGCCTGACCAGACGCTGGCGTTCCCCCACCAGCCGCAGACTGCGAGGATTCAGGACATCGTGGACGTGGCGAGCCAGCGACTCGAGCGCGACGGGCTCAGGCAGATCCCCCCACAGACCGATTCCGGTAGGGGTGTCCTGACCGTGTAACCGGACGACATCGAAGGCAGGGGATTCGTCGGGATGGATGCTTCTCAGGGCGCCGAGAACCTCGGGCAGACGGGCTTCCTCGACCAGAAACTCGAGACGTTCGACGGTTCCGACGTGGTCAAGACCGGTGGTGCCACGTGCCGGATTGGAGCCGGGAAGAGGATGGTATCGCTCTTTGACCTCGAAAGAGACGACAGCTCGACTGTAGGCATCACTCTGACCTGCACCGGCGACCCAGAGCGCCTCGCGTACTTCGACGACCTGATCGATCGGAACGGCGACGCCCAGCTTGTAACACCCCTGGTGGCCTTCGACCGCCAGGAGGTGATCCAGACGCCAGCCTAACCTTTCGGCCAGTTCATGGTTACATCCTGTCGCATCGAGATTGGTATGGGCCGCGAAACAGGTCAAGCCGTTCGCCGCCATGAAGGCCGCCGTACGGCCCGGTTCTCGCGTGACGTCGAGGATCTTGAGCGGTTTGAACAACAACGGATGGTGGGCCACGACCAGATTGGCACCGTGAGCGAGAGCGAAGCGGGCACTTTCCAGCGATGGGTTGACGGTGACGACGATTCCGGTCGTCCGCACGTGGCGATCGCCCAGCATGAAGCCTACCCGATCCCAGCTTGCTGCAAGGTGAGCGGGGGCAATCTGGTCTATCAATCGGAAGACGTCACGGTGTTGCATCGGCAGTTCAATCTCGCC
>JBEIFE010000616.1:0-1504 GCA_040382575.1 Candidatus Sericytochromatia bacterium | reverse complement strand
TCGTGGAGGCCGCGAGGGAGCCAATTTCCGGGGCCCACGACGGCCACGTACCCGGCACTCCGGTGGTCTCGAAGGTGATAAGCGTGGCTCGGTCCGGAAGCGGAGAGCCGGCAGCAAGGAGATGGATCGACGTCACGACAGGTCCTCGGTCAAATGGGCGTCCCATGGTACCACGCATGCTGGCGCGAGGCGCCGTTCTCGGACGTCCGCGCCCCTCAGGGTTGCATGCGCGGACTCGCGGACCCCGAGGCGGGCCCGGAAGGTCTGGTGGCCTCACGAAGGGCCTCGAGATCCTTCAGGATCCGCTCGTCATCCGGCATCCCCCCGTAGACTCTGGCGACCTTTCCCGCCGGATCGACCAGAAACGCGACCCGGTTCGCAAACTGGAAGGGGCCGAAACCACCGTCTGCGCCGTAAGCGCGGGCCACCTGGCCTCCCGTGTCCGACAGAAACGGAAAGGCAGCCGCACAGTGGCGCGCGAAGTCATGCTGCGTCGAGGGATCGTCATAGCTGACACCCAGCACCTGGGCGTCGAGAGCCTCGAACCGGGGAAGATCCCGGCCCAGGGCCTTCATCTCGGCTTCTCAGCCAGGGGTGAAAGCCTTCGGATAGAAGGCGAGCAAGACCCACTGACGGTTACGGAACTGGCCGAGACGAACCGTCTCGTCGCGATCGGACATCATCTCGAAGGCCGGGGCGACCTGCCCCACCTCGATGAGCTGGCCTGCACTTACCGGCAGGCCCGGAACAATCAGGGCAAGCCCGGCGAGGAGCGCCGCCAGGACGCCTGTCTTCACGTGTCGTGGTGCCATGGGACCTCCTTCAGGAACGAGGCTCGCGGCTGACGAGATCGTAGGACGACTGGGGGGGCAGGAGCGAGAAACCGATGCCGTGCGCACCGCTCGGTCGAGAGGTCCCGAGTGGCCCGAGCGTGAGTCCCGTCGCACGCTGGAGGTCAAGGGCCACGACCGTCCCGGTGCCGGCGACCGAGGCCTGCGCCCCCGAGACGACCAGCGCCGTGTCGGTCGAGAGGCCGAACGCCACGCTACCCGGAACCGGAATCGCTTCACGCAGCAGGATCTCGATCCCGTCCTGGGTCCAGACGCGTTTGTCGAGCACCACGCGGGACAGGCACCCCAGGCCAGGCAGGTCGAATTCCTGGTCATCCCCGGGCAGACCGAAATGGGCCCGATCGCCGAGCAGGCGTACGGCATTCCCGGCGGCCAGGACCGGCAGATTCTGCTGCGCCAGGTGTTCGACCAGGATCCGGCCCAGGTTCCCTCCATTGGCATCGAGGGCCCGCAGGAGGCTGGCACGGTCGTCCTCGAGCAGCATCACCCCGCGCGCCTGCTGGAGGGCGAGGGTCAGGACGCGCTCGGACAGTTCGAGATTGGTCTCCTTGACGACGGCGAGCGCGCCCCGCTTCAGCAATGCGGCCTCCCACATCCTCATGCCCTGCGTCGTGCGCTCACCGGCCAGCATCAGGATCCGGGCCTGGTTGCCG
>JBEIFE010000615.1:0-1511 GCA_040382575.1 Candidatus Sericytochromatia bacterium | reverse complement strand
GCTCGTCCTGGCGGCCCAGCAGCCTCCATCCGCGAGCGGCCTGTCATGGGCATCCAGCACCGCCTTCGACTACCTCGCCGAGGAGGTCTTCAGCCGCCAGGACCCCGTGATGCAAGATTTCCTGCTCGGCACGAGCCACCTGGGGGTCGTCGAGCCCGCGACCTGCCGGGAACTCGGCTTCGAAGAACCCCAGACACGCATCCGCCGCCTGCGGGCCATGAACCTGCTCCTGCGACTGGATGAGGCGGATACCGGGGCTTACCACCCGATTTTTGAGGCGTTTCTTCGCGCACGGGCGCAGGAAGCCTGGGCCGCCGATCGCCACGCCGAGCACCTGACGCGCGCGGCGCGAGCGCTGCGCCAGAAGCGCCCGGAAGCCGCGCTCGAATGTGCGGTGGCCGCGGGCGACGAGCCCCTGGCGATCGCCATACTCCGCGAGATGGCCCCCGTCTACCTGGCCGAGGCGCGCCACGAGGCCCTCAACCGCGCCCTGGAGCTGCTGCCCCGGACCTGGCACGACCGATCGCCCTGGACCCACCAGTTCCGGGGCGAATCCGCGCGGCTCACGGGTCGCATGGAATTGGCCCTCTCGAGCCTGGATATCGCAGGACGCCTCGCCCGCGCCTCCGGGGACGACGTCGCCCTGGGCTGGGGGCTCGCGACCCGGGCGGCATGTCTCGGTTCGCGCGGGGACGCCCGGGCCCGGGAGCTGGCCCGGGAAGCCCTCGAGGTCCTGGGCGATCATGAACCCGCCGCCCGGGCATTCGCATGGAACGTCACGGGCATGATGGCCCAGATGGCCCACGAGCTTCGCGAGGCACGTCACGCCTTCGAGCAGGCCGGCACCCTGTACCGCCTGGCGGGCGATGCGCTCGGCGAGAGCAAGGTGCAGCACAACCTGGGCCTGCTTCTGGCCCGCGAGGGCGATTTCGAGCGCGCGACGCTCACCTACCGGGAATCCATCCGCCTCGCGAGCTCGGCCGGACGCCGTGCCCACGCCGCAACCCACACCAACCTGGCGACGCTACACATGCAGCTCGCCGCATACGAGGCCGCCTGGCAGGAAGGCGAAGTGGCCCTGACGCTGGCCGACCAGGTGGGTTCCCCGCGCGATACGGGCTGGACGAGACTGACACTCGGCATGACGGCCGCGCGAACGGGGCAGCTCGCGATCGCCGCCGAACATTTCGAAGTAACGGGCCGCATGGCCCGCGAGCTCGGCGATCGCCCCCTGGAGGCCCTGGCCCTCGTGGGTCAGGCCGATCTGACGCGCAGCCAGGGGCAATTCGACCGGGCACGTGAGCAGCTTGAACAGGCTGTTGCGCTGCGGGATCAGCCCCTGGAAGCCCCGGGCATGATCGACTTCCAGGTGGCTCACGGCCTGCTCTGGACGGCCTCGGGGGATTACGGGCGCGCCAGGCCTATCCTGGAGCTCGCCCTCGAGACCAGCCGCCAGCAGGGCTACCGGTTCCGGGAGGCCGTGATCGCGGCCCATCTGGCTCGGGCCTGCG
>JBEIFE010000614.1:0-1515 GCA_040382575.1 Candidatus Sericytochromatia bacterium | reverse complement strand
CGGATGGCTGCTGTCGAGATTGCCCAGCGAGAGGTTGAAAACCTCGGGGCGCTCCTCCTCCAGCAACGCCGCCTTCTGGCCGCGCTCGACGGCCTCGGTGTAGGACCGATGGGCAGCTTCGCGCTCCTCGACCCGTCCCTCGATGGCACGACCGTTCACCGTGACCGAGACGTCGAGAACCGTGGCATCGGGGGGCAAAGGAAAAGTGTAGATGGCCTCGAGCGAGACGCCCGCAGGGGACGGCGCGAAGTCCTGAGTCAGATCGAGGCGGGCGAACCGGCCGATGATCCGGCCAGAGAGCTTGACCGACTTCAGCGGCGGCGCATCGGCGCCGCGCAAGCGGAGCAAGGCGTGAGATTCGGAGGCGAGCATGGCGTTCATGGGAGCGTGTCCTCCAGGTTCGAGAGTTGAGGGGAACGCGAGGAAACAGGGTTCAGAACGATCGGAGCCGGTAACGACGAGCGAGATCGAGCACATCCTCGAGGAAGGCCCGGGCGGCATCGGAGGCGCGCTCGGGATCGAGTTGCAGTTCGAGACCGGGAGCCAGCTGGTAATGCACCCGGGCGCTTCCCCCCGGTGGGCATGGCACGTCCACGAGGGTGCCCGGATGCTCAGCGCTGTCACGGGTGCCGGAGACAGTCGGGTCCCCCTCGCGGGAGATGCCCTGATGTGTCGACTCGACACCTGACGTGTCGAGCTCGAGAACAGGCGCACGCCCCGGCATCTCGAGCATCAGGCGAGACAGAGCAGAGGGTAGGTTCTCAGGAGGGGATTCAGCCTCGAGCCGGTCCAGCCAGGTTTCGATGGCCTGTCCCTCCAGCTCGGCCAGATGCGTGGCGATCGCATCGAGGGACCAGAACCTCTCTTGTAGACGCTTGATGGCCTGCAAGCGCACCAGGTGGTCCTGGTCGTAAGCCGTTTCGGGACCCCGGAAGGTGGGAGCGGGGAGTAACCCGCGCTGGACGTAATAGCGGATGGTGCGAGGTTTCACCCCACATGCCTCGGCCAGCTCCTGTATGCGAAAGGAACGTGACATCGGGCCCTCCTGAACTTGACAGTACTCACTCTAGATCTCGACACGTGAACTGTCAAGATACCGATAAAAAAATGAAGGGCCAGCGTGTGGGAGAGGGAGGGATTTTTGGAATGTTGGAGAGTTTTGTTAAAGATCCATCAAGTGACGTCATCCGGTACGCAGACATCTCGATAATGTCCTCGTAGCGGGTATCACACAGAGCGTGATTCGCCAGAAGATTTGACACGAGAGGGGCTCATCATGAATATCGGTGGTTTGATCGGTGGGATCGTGAAGGCGGTTGCGCCTGCTATCGGGAAACTTCTGCCCGGTCCCGTTGGCAACATACTCGGACAGGTCCTGCCAAAACTCGGTGACATCTTCCAGTCGAGCGCGCCGCAGACCGAGAACAGCAAGTCGCAGATGAGCCTGAATGAGGACAAGAAGGTCAAGGCAGGCGGCGGTCAGCCAGCAGCCCCCAAGCAAGGTGGATTCGGGGG
>JBEIFE010000613.1:0-1517 GCA_040382575.1 Candidatus Sericytochromatia bacterium | reverse complement strand
CCCGACACGAGTCGGATGCCCTCGTAAACGGGGAAGCCGAGTCGCTGGATCGCCTCGAGCGCTCCGTACTGGGTGGTGATTCCTTCGAGGCCATGGGCAGCGTACGCCCAGAACCGGAGCGGACGACGGGCCGTCACGCGGGGATCGAGTTGCCGGAGCGCTCCGGCTGCCGCGTTACGTGGATTCGCGAACAGCGGCTCGTTACCGGCCTCGCGCTCGCGGTTGAGTTGCTCGAATTCCGCGCAGGACATGTAGACCTCGCCACGCACCTCGAGATGGTCGGGTGCGTAGGGAGGCAGCGACCACGGGATATCATGGATGGTCCGGATGTTGGCCGTGACATCCTCGCCCGTGGTTCCGTCGCCCCGGGTCGCCGCGCGGACGAGGCGCCCGTGCTCGTAGATGAGGGAAACCGCGAGTCCATCCACCTTGGGCTCGACGGTGAAGGTCAAGGGGCCATCCGAGCCGAGCAACTTGCGTACCCGCGCCTCCCAGGCCTCGAGTTCGGAATCTTCGAAGGCATTGGCCAGACTGAGCATCGGGATACGGTGCGTCCAGGTCCGGAATCCCTGCTGGACGGGGGCCCCCACCCGGCGTGTCGGGGAATCCGGTCTCTGAAGTTCAGGGGATTCCGCCTCGAGCGCCTGCAACTCGCGGAAGAGACGATCGAACTCGACATCGCTGATCACGGGCTGGCTGAGCACGTGATAGCGGATGTTATGCTCGTCGATCTCGCGAGCCAGAGCCTCCCAGCGCTCGGCAGGGGTTGGTTCGGCACTCAATCGGCACCTCCTGGACAATCGTGGGGACGGGGTGAGCGGGCGACAGGAATTCAGCGATCGGACAGGAGAGCGCGCTGCTCTTCAAGGACCTTGGAGACCTGCTCGAGCGTGCAAAAGCCGAGCCGGATCACGAGATGGCCGAGCAGGAGCCCGGTTGCTTCGTGCTCGTCGATGGCCTGCTCGAGTTGCTCGGCCGTCAGGAAGCCGCGGCGGACGAGGAGCTGGCCCAGACGCATGTCCCGGTACTGCTGTTCGAGGACCTGCTCGATCTGGGCGAAGGTGATGTATTGAAGGCCGTAGAGAATCTCTCCGACCCGCAGGTAAGGCTTTTGGCGCTGAACCGCGAGCGCATGGTCGAGCTGGGCCTGGGAAATGGCACCCGAGGAGAGGAGGACCTGCCCGAGTCGCTCCCGCGCGGGGGAAGCCTGGCCGTCCGAAGCAGCCGGTGCCGTCTGGGAGACGGCTTCCGTGGCGCGTCGGATGATGTCGTCCAGTTCGAGGTTGGCGGGCTCGATGGGCTTCTGGGAATCCAAGATGACCTCTCCCGGAGCAGCGATCGCGACCTTCGCATGTTAACACGGCGCTACCGGGAATCATGGAAACTTGATCGCGATGACAGAGCTGACCGGCCATGCCACCATGGGGCCACGCCCCTCCCGGAAGGAATACCCACCCCATGATGAAGCTCTACCAGTTCGAGTCCTGTCCCTATTGCCAGATGGTGCGCTCCAGGAT
>JBEIFE010000612.1:0-1519 GCA_040382575.1 Candidatus Sericytochromatia bacterium | reverse complement strand
TCCGCCCCTCACCGTCACGGACGCCGACGTCGCGGAGTTCCTCGTGCGCTTCCGGGAGCTGCTCGCGTGACGCCCGAAACCTGGGTCGTGAAGCTGGGCGGTGAGCTGCTGCTGGACCCGGCCGCCCGCCGCCGCCTGATGACCGACCTCGCAAGCCTGCGCGGGCCCGGCGTGCGGCTCGTGATCGTGCACGGGGGCGGCCCGCAGGCCGATGCGCTGGCCCGGAGCCTCGGCCACGCCCCGCGCAAGGTGCAGGGCCGCCGCATCACGACGGACACGGACCTCGCGATCGCCGGTTACCTGTACGGCGGCACGCTGAATCTGGACATTCTGGCCGACCTCGCGGCCCTGGGCGTCAGCGGGATGCGCGTCTCGGGCCTCGACGGAGGGCTGCTGGTGGCGCGCCGCCGACCGCCCGTCGTGCTGCCCGGCGAGGGGATGCGCCGATCGACTTCGGGCACGTCGGCGACGTGACGGGGGTGAACCCGGCCATCCTCGAGCTGCTGCTGGCCCATGACCACGTGCCCGTGGTCTCGCCGCTCGCGACCGACGGCCTGGGCGGCCTGCTGAACGTCAACGCCGACACCGTCGCGAGCACCGTCGCCCGCGCCCTGAAGGCCACCCGGCTGGTGCTCCTGACGGGCGTGCCGGGCGTGCTCGACGCCGATGGCCGGGTCGTATCGCGCCTCGACCGATCGACCGTCGAGCGCCTGATCGACGCGGGTGTGCTCACGGGCGGGATGATCCCCAAGGTCCGAAACGCCCTCGAATCGGTCGAGGCCGGCATCGGGGCCGTGCACGTGCTCGACGTGGCCGGCCTCTCCACCCTGACCTCGCCCGCGCCGGCGGGCACCGTGATCGTCGCTTCCCCGGAGGATTCGCGTGGCTGACCCCCTGGCCTTCATCGTCTCGAACATCCAGCTGGCCCTCGACACGGCCCAGATCCCCCATGACCTGCTCGGCACGCGCGCCCACGCCCGCACGCTGCAGGCCGCGGGCGTGCTCTCGGCCGAGGAAGAACGCGCGATCGCCCGGGCCTGCGACACCGTGGCCGGCGAACTCGCCCGGGGAGACTACCGCATCGACCCGGCGCTGGGCGCGCATCTGTCGCTCGAACGGCGCCTGACGGAACTGGCCGGCCCCGCGGCCGGGGGCAAGATCCACACGGGGCGCAGCCGCAACGACCAGGTGCTCGTGACGGGGCGGCTGTGGCTGCGCGAACGGATCCTCGACCTGCATGCGCGATTCGAGCAGCTGCTCGACACGCTGCTCGAGCAGGCCTTCGAGCACCGCGAGACGGTCATGCCGGGTTACACCCACATGCAGCCCGCGAAGCCCACCACGCTGGCGCACTTCCTGCTCGCGTACGCCGAGATGTTCGAGCGCGACCTCGAGCGCCTCGAGGCCACCTGGGAGCGCTTCGATGCCTGCCCGCTGGGCGCGGCCGAGAGCTTCGGCAGCGCGTGGTCCCTCGACCGCGAGCGGACGGCCCGGGCCCTGGGTTTCGCGCGGGTCGAGC
>JBEIFE010000611.1:0-1528 GCA_040382575.1 Candidatus Sericytochromatia bacterium | reverse complement strand
CTGGCGGTGCGCGCCGTGGGCGCGGCCGTGGGCCGCAACCCTTGGAGCGTGATCGTGCCCTGCCACCGGGTGCTCGGCGCCCAAGGCCAGTTGACCGGTTATGCGGGGGGATTGGAGAGAAAACGCGCTTTGCTTCATCCGAAGGCCAAGCCGGCGGCGCTTCAGACTTCGCTCGTGCACGTCGCCTATCGTGTGAACCGGCGACCGGACCGTCACGCCGATGTGATCCGGTTGGTCGGGACTCTGATCGATCCGTACGACTGGGCAATGCGGACGGCGCGCGACCGCAACGAATGGCTCTCGCGGGTGGTGGTCCCCGCCCTGATGGTGCTCGGACGGACGGAAAACCCGGCTGCCGAGGACCAGGTGCTTGGTCTCTTCGATTGGCCCGAGTGGCGCGAGATCTGGCATGACGCCCTGTACGCGCTTGGACGAGTCGGGGCCACGGAACGTGCCGTTCAGACAACCCTGCGCTTTGCCGAATCGACGGAAGCGCGTCTGGCCTTGCCGGCCCGGTGGGCGCTCGGTCGGATGGTCTCGTCCGAGAGCGGACGGGATGCGCGGGTGGTGATGGCCGTCTGGGCCTGGGTGGCAGGCCTACCGCTCTCGGTCGAACAGCCGGATGCATGCGCCCACGTGCTTCATGTGCTCGGGGAACTCGCCGGGCGGTTCAGGATTTCCGGTTGGCCCCGCAGCTGGGAGGCAGCCGTTTTGCGCTGGACAGAGGGGGCGACGGCGATCGCGCGGACCAGCCGGGACCCGGACCTGGAAAACCTGGCTGCGATCGTGCAGAAACGTTCCCGCGGCCAGACTCTCGACAGGCGAGAAGCGGAGCGCTGGCAGCAGTGGCACCTCGGAGCGAACTCTCGGGCCCGCCTCGACTCGAAGCGAGCAAAATCGGCTCAGCGAACTTCCAGGGGCCGGTAGAGGTCCGGGTCCTTCAGTTCGATGGCCCGGGCCAGCGAGCCCACCTGAAAAGCCATCGACTCGCGGTAAGTCACGGCATGGTCGACGTAGGTCAGGTAGCGATTCGAGGTGCGCATGCGTTGCTCGAACCGGTTCAGAAAGACCTTGAGCCCTTCCCCACCGAGATAGATGCCACCGGGTTCCGGGGCCTCGGTGAACTGATCAGGATCGAGTTCCCGGTGGCCCACGAGGCTCACGAGCATCGCGTCGATGAACGGGGCACGCCAGTCCTCGATGAGGTCGCTGCACAGTGCCGGATGCCCGTGCCGGGGGGCATGGTAGAAGCCCAGGTAGGGATGGAGCCCCCGATCCCGGACCGCCGTGTAGAAGGCATACATGAGGAGTGTGTAGCCGAGGCTCAGGCAGGCATTGGCGCGGTCCATGGGGGGGCGTCGGCTTCGGAGGGTGAAATTGAAGGGCGGTGGCAGGATGGTTCCGAGCGCCCTGAAGTATTCCTTGCTGGCGTGCCCTTCGAGCCCGCGCAGCATGTCGAGGTCGATGGCCTCGGCCGCATCCCTCTCGGCGGTCTGGAGTCGCGGGATGGCGATCGCCAGGGACTCGT
>JBEIFE010000610.1:0-1529 GCA_040382575.1 Candidatus Sericytochromatia bacterium | reverse complement strand
CGGAACTGGTCCATCGTGGCTTCGCGCTGGGATTGGTCCATGTCACCGTTCAGGTACCCGGACCGGATGCCGAGCTGTCGAAGCTTTCTGGATACCTGAGCGGTCTCGGATTTACGACGGCAGAATACGATTCCGAGGCGTGGATGGTCGCGCTCGATCAACGAGGCCAGCGCCTCCACTCGGCGATCCTCGCTGACCCGGACGACCCGATGGGTGATGTCCACGGGTGTCACGAGCCCTGAGCTGACGGCGATCTTGCGCGGATTCTTGAGAATGCGGCGGGCCAGATCTTCGATGGGCGGGGCGAACGTCGCAGAGAAAAGCAGGGTAAGGCGTGGCTGCGGCAGGCAAGACATGAGGAACAGGATGTCATCCCGGAACCCCATGTCGAGCATCTCGTCGGCTTCATCGAGGACGACCGTCCGGCAGCGTTCGAGCCGCAGGTTGCCGCGGCCCAGGTGGTCGCGAAGGCGGCCCGGCGTACCGACGATGATGGCCGACCAGGCGAGCTCGGTCAGCTGTTTGTCCATCTTGGTTCCACCGTAGATGGCTGACACCATGACACCGATCGCGGAAGCGACCTTCCCGATCTCGGCAGCCACCTGGATGGCGAGCTCCCGGGTCGGGACGATCACCAGCACCTGGGTGTCGAGGCAGGCGGGGTCGAGCATCGCCAGGAGAGGTAGGCCGAACCCCAGGGTCTTTCCTGAACCCGTCTTGGCCTGGACCATCAGGTCTTCGCCTTTGAGCACCTCGGGAATGGCAGCGACCTGGACGGGGGTCGGAGTGACGAAACCGAGCTCCCGGACTCGTTTGACGATGGCGGGGGGGAGCGAGAGGGTGTCGAAGGACGGGGTGGTTTCGGGCAAAGGTGCGCTCAATCCGAGGTGGCAGCCCTGGGCTGATTTTCGGACCAGGCAGCCGGGTGGGGATTCAAAACTATCTAACGGATTCTATCACAGCGGTGACATGCCGGGACCAAAAGCGAGCTGAAGGCGTATAATGAACCCAGGAGACCGATGATGACTCTCGCCGAGCTCGCCCTGCCTACCTTGCCCGTCCTCGCGGCCCCTACACCGCGTTCCTGGGTGGAGTGCGTGCTCGCGGACCTGCCTGCCCTGCTCGCTGACCATGCGCATTGCGAGCACAAGGCAGCCGCTACCGCACTCAGTCTCGTGGCCAAATATCCAGATGATGCTCCACTCGTGACGAGCATGATCCATCTGGCCCAGGAAGAGATCAGCCATTTCGAACGGATCGTGGACGTTCTCCGCGCCCGGGGATGGCCTCTGGGTTCCATCGCGACCGATGGGTATGTACGTGATCTGTTGCGTCTCGGCCGTAAAGACGAACCGGCGCACCGGATCGATCGCTTGCTGCTGCTCGGGCTCGTGGAAGCTCGAAGCGCGGAACGTTTCACCTTGCTGGCCACGGCCATCGATGATCCCGAGCTTTCCACCCTCTACCGCGAGCTCGCCTTTCCCGAGGCGGGTCATCATCAGCTCTTCGTTTCCCTGGCCTGTCATGTT
>JBEIFE010000609.1:0-1536 GCA_040382575.1 Candidatus Sericytochromatia bacterium | reverse complement strand
GGGTCGATGAACAGGTGCGGATCTCCCTCGCCGGCGTGCAGCACAAGATGGTCCTGAGCTACCTGAACACGGGTAACTGGGCCTTGCCCGTGGACGGAAGGCCCTCCACCCACATCCTGAAGCGCGGAGACCCCCGATTCCCGGAGATGGTCGCGAACGAGGCCTTCTGTCTGGCGATTGGACGCCACGTGGGCATGAACGCCGTGCCATCTGGTTTGCTCGAATGTCCCGAGCCCATCCTGGTGGTCACGCGATATGACCGGACCGCGACACCGGACGGACGGATCCTCCGCATCCACCAGGAAGACCTCACCCAGGCCTTCGGCCTGCGTGCCACCCACAAATACCAGGAACGGGGCGGGCCGTCTCTCCGGGCGATCGCCCGTCTGTTGAGGGAGCGCTCGCCGGGCACGGCCTGCCGCGAGCACATGCTCGACATCACGATGCTGAACATGGTGGTCGGGAACGGGGATGCGCACGCCAAGAACTTCTCGCTCCTGCACCCGGAACCCGGGGTCGTGAAGCTGGCCCCCGCCTATGACATCCTGAGCACATTGCACTATCCGCAGGCGGACGTGCGTCCAGGCATGGACATCAACGGCAAGCGATCGTTGCCGGAGATCTCGGCCCATGACGTCATCGAAGAGGCCATGTCCTGGGGCCTGAGAGAGCAGAGGATCCGGGAGCGCGTCCTCGAGATCCTGGGGCGGTTTCCGCAGGCGATCGCGCGAGCAGCGTCCGAGGTCCCTTCCGCACCCGACACCCTGATCGAGCGTATCACCGCGCGAACCCGGGCCTTCTCGGCCACGATGAGTCCGCGATAATCGCCCCTGATCCGGGCCCCCCGGCTCCACCATCACCATTCACAGAATCAATGACAACCAAATTTCGTGATATAATTAAAGCATGAATAGATCGCATCATCATCAGGATCTCGGTGCCAAGTGGGCCGTCTCGCACCGAGCGGGGGCCCTGGCCCGCGACCTCGCTGGCCACCCCGATGCCCGTTTACTCGAGACCGGCACGCGCGAGTTGCAGATCCTCAAACGCACCCCGGACCAGGTCATCAAGGTCTGGCATCCGAATCACGGAGAGTGCCTGTACCTCCTCGAGATCCAGAAGGGCATCGACCGCCGGATCGCAAAGCGCATCGCCGTCGAGAGCCTGGCGTTGCACCAGCAGACGGACCTGCCCGTCGCGCCCGTCGTGCTCTACACGGGCAAGGTCGGGAAAAAGCGCCCCCAGCCCGTCCGGTATGAGGTCGATGGCATGGTCTGCCACGTCCCGTTCCGCGAAATCGTCCTGGCCGAACAGGATGCGGCAGCCGCACTCGAGCAGGGTGTCGATTCGGCCTGGTGGCCCTTCATCCCGTACATGAAGGGCGGGTCGAGCAGGTCGGTTCTCGAGCCGATGCTCCACCGGATGGCCGACAGGGCCGAGCACATCGACCTTCTGAATGCTGTTCTGTACATGGCTGGAGATGTGCTAGAAATAGGTTGGGTTCGCAAGTTCCTGGAGGGCAGCATGTGGGACAAG
>JBEIFE010000608.1:0-1553 GCA_040382575.1 Candidatus Sericytochromatia bacterium | reverse complement strand
CATCTCCGGTGTGGGTCGGGAGGTCGAGATGCGTCCCGGTGTTTCCAGAAGAGTCGTCATGGCTCTGGCTGTTGCCTTTATCCCGGCCTGTGCGACCTGCCCGGTCTCTCCTCTCGCCGTGGATTCGTGGTCCATCCAGGCGCGATTGCCCGCAACCGGGCTTGAGATCCAGACCTCGGAAGAGTCTTGGGTCTCCTCTCGTATCCGGATTCCTCGGACTCTTGCGTTTCAGGGTGAGGGCCCCGTCGTGGCAGTCGTCGATACGGGGGTCGATCCCTTCCACCCTTCCTGGAGTGGTCGCGTGTTGCCTGGCCTGAATTTGCTCGCCCGCGATGTCTGGCAAGGTGAGGCCGGACAGATAGACTTTTCCGGTCGGGATGGTCACGGCCATGGCACGCACGTGACGGGTCTCGTTCTCGCGGTCACGATGACCTGTCCCGGGATCCACGTCTTGCCTATCAAGGCCATGTCGCTTTCCGGTACCGGTGATGACGATACCCTGGCCCGGGCCGTACGCGAGGCGGTTCGCTGGCGGGGTGCTGGCGGTCGCCGTGTCCGGGTGGTCAATCTGTCCGTCGGTTCCCGGGCGCCTTCCTGGTCCCTTCATGAGGCGATCGCCGATGCCCGCCGTGCCGGCGTTCTCATCGTCGTGGCGGCAGGAAACCGGGACCTCGGTGTCGATTATCCCGCTGCCTGGCCCGAGGCTCTCGCCGTCGGGGCTACCACCCGGGACGATCGCCTCGCAGCCTACTCGAATCGTGGTTTGCAACTCGCCCTTTGCGCACCGGGTGGCGATGATCAGACCCCCGTTCCCTCCGCGTGGCCAACGTATCTCACCGCGGTGGACCATGCTGCCGGGAAGGTCACTCCCCATCTCGAGGGGCATCTGGCCGGGACGTCGATGGCGGCTCCACTGGTCAGTGGTGCGGCTGCCTTGCTCTTCGCCCGCGTGCCGACCGCCACCCCGGAGCAGGTCCGGTCATGGCTGCTATCACGCACCGTCCCCCTCGGTCCGCCCGGGCCAGATCCCTATTTCGGATCGGGTCGTCTCGATGTTTCTCGCCTGCTCGAACCGCTGGTCCAGTCTCGATGAGCCCCTGCTGGTGGCCTTTTGCTTGCCTGCTCTGCCTGCTCGAACTCGTGGCCTGCGTCGAACCACCTCGGATCCGGGTCTTGCGGGTGCTCGATCCGGTCGGTCAACCGATCATCGGCGCCGTCGTCTCGGGCGTTCTCGGGGCGAGCCTGACGGATTCACGCGGGCAGGCATGGGTCGCCGAAGGGGGAGTGAGGCTTCACAAGCACGGATTCGAAGATCTCCGGCTCGAGAGGCCGGGCAGACAGGACGTTCATCTCGCCACCCGGAGTTGCACGATCGAGCTAGACGCCCGGGGGGCGGGGTTGCCCTGGTCGCCGGGTCGCAGGGCAGGGGAGACCGTGGCACGTATCCTGGACGGGAAGCCATCGACCGCTCAGGTCTGGGTCTCATGGACCCGTAACGGGACGCGTGCTGCCTGGAGAGAGTGGGTCATGAATGGCCATACGCTGGTCCTGCT
>JBEIFE010000607.1:0-1556 GCA_040382575.1 Candidatus Sericytochromatia bacterium | reverse complement strand
GGAATGATCGGACGCGTTCGAAGCGACGCTCGCGCCCATACCCGCCTGGTCGGTATCGCCCAGTTCAAAGACGACGAGCACGGAATGCACGGGGCAAACCTTGCCTTCCGCAAAGCGCTGCTCACTCACGCGCCCGGCCTTGGGCGCCGTGATGGTGACCGTGGCCTTGTCGGTCATCACCTCCACGATGGGCTGATCCTCGTGGACCACATCTCCCACCGCGACCAGCCACTTCACGACCTCGCCCTCGGTAACCCCTTCACCGATATCGGGAAGCTTGAACTCGAAGGTCTTCATCTCAGTACCTCGCGGTCTCGAGCAGAGCGGGAACGATGCGGTGCGAGAGCGGGAGATACTCGTTCTCGAGCGTGTAGGGGAAGGGCGTGTCGAAGCCCGTAACCCTCTTGGGGGGCGCCTCGAGATGGAGGAAGGCCTTCTCATTGACGAGCGAAACGATCTCCGCGCCGAGGCCGCAAGTCTTCGCCGCTTCATGCACGACGACCAGGCGGCCGGTCTTCTTCACGCTGGCGACGATGGTCTCGATGTCGAGGGGCCAGAGCGTGCGAAGGTCGATGACCTCGGCATCCACGCCCTGCTGAGCGGCGTGATTCGCGGCATCCAAGGCTTCGTAGAGCATCGCCCCCCACGCCACGACGGTCACCGCAGTGCCTGGACGCACGATGCTGGCTTTGCCGATGGGAACGACATAGTCCCCTTCGGGCACGTCTCCCTTGGCTGCGCGATAGATGCGCTTCGGCTCGAAGAAGAGGACGGGGTCGGGGTCGCGGATCGAGGCCAGCAGCAGTCCCTTGGCGTCGGCGGGGTTCGAGGGGCAGACGACCTTTAGGCCTGCCACGTGGATGAACTGGGCCTCGGGCGACTGGGAGTGATAGTGGCCACCTCGGATGCCGCCGCCGTAGGGCGTGCGAATCACGACCTTCGACGCGTACTCGCCCCCGGAGCGATAGCGATACTTCGCAAGCTCACTGACAATCTGGTCGTAGGCCGGGAAGATAAAGTCCGAGAACTGAATCTCGGGTACGGGGACCAAGCCGTAGAGCGCCATCCCGATCGCCGCTCCGATGATGCCTCCCTCGGAGAGGGGCGTGTCGATGACCCGGTCTTCTCCGAACTCATCGTACAGCCCCGCGGTCACGCGGAAGACACCCCCGACCTTGCCAACGTCCTCACCAAGAACCACCACTCGATCGTCGCGCTTCATCTCCAAACGGAGCGCGTCGTTGATGGCCTGGACCATGTTCATCTGGGGCATGGAGAGTCTGTCCTGTAGAGGTTCGGGTCGAGGGGTAGGCCGCGATCGAGCGCGGTCATTGGGCAAGTGGAGCGCCCGCCTCCGAGGCGGGCTTCCCCGTGAAGGCAAAGCAGAGCCGAGTCAGTGCCCCTTCGGACGGGGGCCCGCCAGGGCCTCGGCGTACTGCTCGCGCAGATGCCAGGGCATCTCGGCGTACACATCCTGGAACATGGACTCAAGCGAAGGAGGCGGTACGGCCTCCGCGACGGTCACCGCGGCTCGAAGCTCCGCATCGACCGCAGCG
>JBEIFE010000606.1:0-1558 GCA_040382575.1 Candidatus Sericytochromatia bacterium | reverse complement strand
CGAGTCGTGGGGGCCCGGGGCCGCCTCGGGGTGGTACTGGACGGACATGACAGGCAGGGTGCGGTGGCGCATGCCCTCGAGGGTGCCGTCGAAGAGGTTCACGTGGGTGACGATGAGGTCGTCGCCCAGGGCGCTCACGTCCACGGCGTAGTTGTGGTTCTGGCTGGTGATCTCGATGCGGCCGGTTTCCAGGTTGCGGACGGGGTGGTTGCCGCCGTGGTGCCCGAAGGCCAGCTTGTAGGTGGTGCCGCCGAGGGCGAGGCCCAGGATCTGGTGGCCGAGGCAGATGCCGAAGAGGGGCACCTGGCCGACGAGCTCGCGGACCGTCCGGATGATGTGCGGGACGCCGGCCGGGTCGCCCGGGCCGTTCGAGATGAGGACGCCGTCGGGGCGGTCCTTCAGGATGACGTCGGCGGGGGTGGAGGCCGGGTAGACCTCGACGCCGCAGCCCAGCATGGCGAGCGACTTCAGGATGTTGCGCTTGGTGCCGCAGTCGAGGACGGCGACGCGCGGGGCCTCGGGCAGGCTCGGGCGCGCGAAGGTGTGGCGGCGGCGGGTCGTGACGTGCTGGACGGTGTCGCAGCCGTCGATGCCCGGGTACTGGCGGGCCTTCTCGACGAGGGCGGCCGGGTCGACGTCGTCACCGGTGGCGAGGCAGACGTGCAGGAGGCCTTCCGAGCGGATGAGCTTGGTGAGCGCGCGGGTGTCGAGGCCGGAGATGCCCAGGATGCCGTGGCGCTCGAGGTAGCGGCTGAGGGTTTCCTGGGACTGGAAGTGGGCGGGGTGGTCCGTCGCCTCGCGCACGATGAGGGCCTCGACCGAGGGGATGACGGCCTCGTCGGCGCGGGCGCTGGTGCCGTAGTTGCCGACCATGGGGGCCGTGAGGACGACGGCCTGGCCCTTGTAGGAGGGGTCGGAGAGGATCTCCTGGTAGCCGGTCATGGAGGTGTTGAAGACGAGCTCGGCGCAGCATTCACCGCGCGCGCCGAAGGAGCGGCCGGTGAAGACCGTGCCGTTGGCGAGGGCCAGGGTGGCCTTCAAGGGATACCTCCTGCCTCGAGGTTGAATGCTTCTGCATAATATGTGAATAATTGATGCATAAATGTACAGTAGGCGTTTTCCAGGGGGCATGCAACCCCTGGACAGGAGAAAAGGACATGAACAGGGCAGAGCGTCACCAGCTGCTGCTGGATCTGATCGCGACGGGGCGATACGCGACGCAGAAGGCGCTGAGGCAGGCGCTCGCGCGGCAGGGCGTGGTCGTGGCGCAGCCCAGTCTGTCGCGGGACCTCGAGGACCTGGGGGTGGTGAAGCGCGGGGGTGTCTACACCCTGCCGCGGGCGCAGGGGGAGCGGTCGACGGGGCTGCTGGACCTGGTGCCGGCCGGGGACGTGCTCCTGGTGGCGCGGTGCCTGCCGGGGCGGGCCGCGGCGATTGCCCTGGAGATTGACCGGGCGGGGTTACAGGAGGTCGTGGGGACGATCGCGGGAGACGACACGGTGTTCATCGCGACGGCGGATGCCCGGGCGCAGAAGGGGGCCGTGCGGGGGATCCGGGG
>JBEIFE010000605.1:0-1559 GCA_040382575.1 Candidatus Sericytochromatia bacterium | reverse complement strand
CGCCTGGTATGCCGGATCTCGACGGTCGCTCGTGAAGTGTCTGCGGTCGCTCGAGGCCGATGTCGTCCTGCCGGCGCACCACGCGCTGGGGGCGGACTTTCCCGTGCCGTGGGTCGGATACGTGTTCGATTTCCAGCATCGTGCCTTCCCGGAATTCTTCACGCCGAAGACCCGGGGGCAGCGCGATCGCGCATTCAGGACCATGTTGACCCGTGCACGGGTCGTCTGTGCGAACTCGCGAGAGGTCTGCCGGGATGTCACGAGATTCGTGCCGGAGGCCACCAGTCAGGTACTCGGGCTCCCGTTCGCGCCGATTCCGGTCGAGGCCTGGCTGCATGCCCCCGCCGAGGACGTGCGAGCCCGTTACGGGATATCCGGACGTTACTTCCTGGTTTCGAACCAGTTCTTCGTCCACAAGGATCACCGGGGGGCCCTCCGAGCCCTCGCACTCCTGCGCGATGAGCCCGAGGGCGGGGATGTCCAGCTCGTCTTCACGGGCAAGATGGACGATCCGCGCTTTCCTGGATACCCGGACGAGCTTCGGACCCTGGTGAACTCGCTCGGTCTCGAGGGGTGTACGCGATTTCTGGGGCACATCCCCAAGGTCGATCAGATTCGCCTGATGCAGGAGGCGATCGCGGTGTTGCAGCCGACCCTTTTCGAGGGGGGACCCGGGGGGGGCTCCGTCTATGATGCCGTCGCCCTGGGGATTCCCGCGGTGGTTTCTGACATTCCCGTCAATCAGGAAATCGTCGGCGAAGATCTGACCTTCTTCCGGGCCGGGGATTCGGAGGCCATGGCGGCCGGTATGCGGGTGCTGCTGACGCGCTCCCCCCGCGAGCCCGTGGAACCCGCAGAACTCGTGCGGCGAGGCCAGGTCCGGGCGAGAGCGCTCGGGCTGGCGCTGTGGCAGGCGATCGAGGCCGTCAGGATGTCAGGACCATGAAGGATCAGCTCACGGGGCGGAAGCGTTTCTCGATCGTCACGCCATGCTTCAATGCCGAGCGCTACCTTGCCGAGACGATCGATTCCGTCCTGGCCCAGCGGGCTTGGCGCGAGGGACGGGTCGAACTCGAACTTCTCATCTGCGACGGGGGCTCGACGGATGGGACCCTGGCGATCGCCCGGAGGTACGAGCAGCGATATCCGGAAGTCCGGGTCCTGTCCCGCCCGGACAACGGCATGTACGAAGCCCTGGCACGTGGGTTTGGCCTGGTCACCGGAGATGTCCTGGCATACCTGAATGCCGGAGACTATTACGCTCCCCAGGCCTTCGACATCGTCGGTGCGGTCTTGGGGGCGGGAGGAGTCGACTGGGTCACGGGATACCGGGTGACCTACAACGAGCTCTCGCAGGTCGTCCATGTTCGCCTTCCTTACCGCTTCCGCTCTCGATTTTTCGCCTGTGGCTACCACGGCCTCGTGCTGCCGTTCGTCCAGCAGGAATCGACCTTCTGGAGCCGACGGGTGCATGAAACGATTCCCCTGGATGAACTCGCGGCATACCGCTATGCCGGAGATCATTTTCTCTGGCTGCACCTGTCTCGCGTGACGGAACT
>JBEIFE010000604.1:0-1559 GCA_040382575.1 Candidatus Sericytochromatia bacterium | reverse complement strand
TTCTGCTCGGGTTCGGGGCGCTTGATCGCCTCGCGGGGTTCAGCCGGACGGGCCGTCTCGCGTTCGGGGGGTGCTGCACGCCTGGTGAGTACACCGACCGTCGGTCGGTCGACAGGTCGTCCCGGTGGTGTCGCGGCGACGCCGTCGGGTCTGCGCGCAGCTTCCCCGACAGGGCGAAGACTCGCGGCCTGCTTGAAGGTGCCCATGACGCGCTGGAAGGCCTCGGCCTGGGCTGCCGAGGGTGGCGAGGTTACGGGGAGGCCGGGCAGTCCGCCGGCCTGTCCGGCGAAGGGCCCGACCCGGTTCTGGGTCTCGAGCTGGGGCATGTTCCCTCCTCACGAGGGAAGCCCGGTAGCTAACCCTCTGATTGGGGTATCGGCAGACCCGTGCCGACCTGTAGGCCTGGCACCTGACCATGTCGGATCGTCGCGAGCTCATCGAGCATGATCGCCTCGAGGCGATTTTCCCGGGCAATCCAGTCCTTCACGGCCTGCTCGCGGAGCTTCTCGAGTACCTGCACCTTGCGCGCGACCTCGACGAGAGCGGCACGGGCCTGTTCCACCCGCTGCTGTGCCTGTTCGACGGACTTGCGACAGGCACGTTCACGGGAGTCCAGGTTGGCCTGGAAGCGCTGAGCATCGAGAAGGAGGGAAACCTCCATGCGTCCATCCGAAGACATGGCCCTCAGATCGTCGTGGAGGGATTCCCGTTCGCCGGCCATCGCGGACAGACGCGCTTCCTCCTTCGCCAGGACATCCTCGGCGAAGCCCAGCAGGCGGGAGTGCTCGTCTTGACGGCGCTTCTCGAGGTCGAGGACCACCTGCAGGCGAAAGCGAAAGCGGCCAGCCATCCGGAAGATGCCTTTCCGCTGCTCAGGCGTTGAACAGCTGAGTCAGGCGCAGGGTCGTGGCTTCGAGGTCCGTGGGCTCCATGACGCCCTGGCGCAGGAAACCGTTCACGCTTTCGATCCGGGCGATCGCCGCGTCGATGGACGGGTTAGAACCCCGTGCATAGGCCCCGATGTTGATCAGGTCCCGGGCCTCGCGGTAGGTGGCAAGTGTCTCGCGAAGTTGCCCGGCGGCCCGGATGTGCTCGGCTCCCACGATCTCGGTCATGACACGCGAGACGCTGGAAAGTACGTCGATCGCCGGGTAGTGGTTCTGGGCCGCCAGGTCACGCGAGAGCACCACGTGGCCGTCGAGGATGCCTCGCACGGTATCGGCGATGGGTTCGTTGGTGTCGTCGCCCTCGACCAGGACCGTGTAGAGGGCCGTGATGGCCCCCTTGTCGCTGGTGCCGCTTCGCTCGAGCAGCTTGGGCAGCAGGGCGAAGACCGAGGGGGTGTAGCCCTTGGTGGCGGGAGGTTCGCCGATGGCCAGGCCCACCTCGCGCTGCGCCATGGCGAAGCGCGTCACCGAGTCCATCATCATGATGACGTTCTTGCCCTGGTCCCGGAACCACTCGGCGATCGCCGTGGCGACGTAGGCGCCCTTCAGACGCTGGAGCGCGGGCTGGTCCGAGGTCGCGACCACCACCACGGAGCGAGCCAGCCCCTCGGG
>JBEIFE010000603.1:0-1561 GCA_040382575.1 Candidatus Sericytochromatia bacterium | reverse complement strand
GTGGCTTACGAACGCGAACGCTTCGACCGCTGATGCCCAGGCAAGACTGGCTTGGGCTTTCCCCGCCCGATCAGGCCCTGGGAACGACGGCGAGGGTACAGCGAGAGAGACAGACCCGACGATCGCGATCGTCCCGGATATCGACCTCCCAGACCTGAGTCCGGCGCCCGAGATGAACCGGGGTGGCAAGGGCGCGGACGAAGCCCTCGCGAACGGGGCGGAGGTGGTTGGCATTGATCTCGAGCCCGACGACCATCTCGGTGGCCTGGTCCACATTCATCCAGCCACCCATACTCGCGACCGTCTCGGCCAGGGCTACCGAGGCCCCCCCGTGCAGGACACCGAATGGCTGATGGACCTTGCGGACCACCTCCATCGTGGCCAGAACGCGTCCAGGCTCGATGACCTCGAGTTGGATACCGAGCGTGTCGGCCAGGGTTCCCGCTGCCTGCGTTCGCATGGCCACGATCTGCTCGTTCATGGGATGATCACCTCCGGGAAAATCATCGTAACGCGGCACGGACCGAAAGGCGATCACATGCAAGCGCGCGCAAGCGGAATCCTCATGGCTCTGACCAGCCTTCCCACCCCTCACGGGATCGGTGACCTCGGTCCGTCTGCCCGCAGCTTCGTGGAATTCCTGGTTCGCGGTCAGCAACGCGTGTGGCAACTTCTACCGCTCGGACCAGTCGGCTACGGATTTTCACCCTATGCCTCCCTTTCGGCCTTTGCCATCGAGCCCGCCCTGATCAGCCTCGAAGATCTGGTCCGTGATGGCTGGCTCGAAGCCGGTGACCTCGCGGATGCCCCCGGTGGCGATCCGGACCGGGTAGACCACGAGGCCGCCTCGACATGGAAACGCGAGCGGCTGGAACGGGCTTTCCAGCGTGCGAACGAAGGCGAATTGCCGGGGTGGATGCATGCCTTTTTCGAGCAAGCGGCCAGCTGGCTCGAAGACTGGGCTCTGTTCATCAGCATCAAGGAAGACCTCGGCGATCGCCCGTGGATCGAATGGCCCGAATCGTTCCGTGATCGCCATGACCATGCCCTGGCGCACGCCCGTGAGACGCTGGCTTCCCGGCTCCAGTTCCATCGCTTCGTCCAGGCGCTGGCCTTCCAGCAGCTGACCGAACTCAAGCAGCATGCGAACGACCGTGGAATCGCCCTGTTCGGTGACGTCCCCATCTACGTGGCTCATGATTCGGTCGATACGTGGGCCAATCGCCACCTGTTCTGGCTGGATGGACACGGATATCCGGTCGCGGTGGCGGGCGTCCCGCCAGACGCGTTCTCGACGACGGGACAGCGCTGGGGAAACCCACTCTATGCCTGGAGCGAACACCACCGAACGGGCTTCCACTGGTGGGTCGAGCGGATGTCGATGGCCTCGACCTGCTTCGACCTTGTCCGCATCGACCACTTCCGAGGACTGGCTGCTTGCTGGGCCATCCCGTCGCACTTACCCGATGGCCGGGGAGGCACCTGGATCCCGAGTCCAGGAGACGCGCTGCTCGGGGCGATCGAGGCACGACTGGGGCGATTCGGTCTCATCGCGGAGGAT
>JBEIFE010000602.1:0-1571 GCA_040382575.1 Candidatus Sericytochromatia bacterium | reverse complement strand
CCCGGACCCCGACCGGGACAGCCAGACACGTGAAGGAATCGAGTTCGCTCGGCAGGAGCACCGGCCCTTCCCAGATGGCACCCTCTCCGGCTGCGACGACATCTTCGAGCCAGAGGTCCGCGGCCGGAAACCGCTGCCCGACGGGCCAAGGAATGTTCCCGAAGGTCTGCTCGAGTTCGAACTCGTGGGTGGTCTGGTCATAGGCCATCAACATCCCACGCCGCGCATTGACCAGCGAGACGGATTGCGAGACCAGTTCCCGGATGATGAGACTGCGGTTGAGCGAGGAGTGAAGGATGTTCGAGACATCCATGAGACTCTGGGTCGTCATCAGGCGAAGGCTGAGACCGAACTTGAGGACCTGGTTGTAGAGGGCGACGGCCACCTGCCTCGCGATGACCATCAGGATGGCCTCGTCGAGATCGCTGTACGGTTCACCGTTGTCGCGCTCGCCGAGCGCCAGGATTCCGTGGAACTTGCCCTTCACGATGAGCGGGATCCAGAGCGCCTTGGGAAGCAGGCCTGCGGAATCGCGGTTGTCACGGTGAGCAAAAAAGGAATAGAACGCAGGATCCCGGACCAGAGCTTCGTGATAGACGGGGGCATCATGGGCAATCCAACGCTTCTCGGCCTGATCCGTCAGCCGGAGCGTGACGTGTTCTTCGAACCCCACGCTGGCGAGCACCGTCATGACCCGCCCGGTACCCTGCGTGTGCAGCAGCACGGAACGAGACACCCCGAAGGTCGATTTGAGCAATCGCAGAACGATGCGCATCGACGCCTTCAGCGTCGAGTTGCCGGTCATCTCGGCCGCCACGTCGCTCAACCCCTCGAGGCACTGCATCAGGCGCTCGAGGTGACCCTGGGGTGTGGATTCCGGTTCCCGTTGCATAGGCAGCGTCCTCCGGGGACCCGTCAGCTGACGGCCAGGATGGCATCCTGCTCGGATTCAGCCATCCTGGCAAACTGCCCGAGCCCCATGATGGTGAAGGTCTTGGCGATGGTGCGGGTCATGCCGCAGAAGGCGATCGCCCCCTCGAGGTCCTGGATCTTCTCGATGATCTCGATGAGGATGGAGATCCCGATCGAATTGACGACCGTACTGCCCTCGAGATTGATCACGAGCTTGTGAATGCCCTTCGAGATCACCTCGGTCGCCGCCTCGGAAACCTTCTCTCCCCCGGCATGATTGACGTATCCATCGGTCGATAGCACGGCGACGTCCCCTTCATGACGCACCGAGACCGAGAACTGGTTGATCACCGGGAGCCTCCCTTTTGGCGCAACTTGATCATGGTGAGCTGGGTCCCCTGCGGGCCCGAATGGATGGCCACCGAGTCCATCAGGCTCTCGATGAGCATCAATCCCCATCCTCGCTTGTACCCGTCTTCCCCTCCGACCTTGGCCTGGATGTCCGGTTTGGGCACCTCCGCGAGATCGAAACCCTGGCCAAAATCGCGGATCACGACCGTCAGATCCGCAGGACTCAGAACGAAGCGAATATAAACCTTGTTATCGGCTGTCTGGGAATGCTCGAAGGCATTGATACAGGCCTCGATCAGGGCGTGCTT
>JBEIFE010000601.1:0-1574 GCA_040382575.1 Candidatus Sericytochromatia bacterium | reverse complement strand
GAGACAGCAATCAAGGTGCATGGCGAGGCTTCGCGGCAGATCACCACGGGAGTCCTGAACGAGGTCGTTCAGGAAGCCGTCACCTTGAACCCGCCCCCATCCCAGCGTGGCAAGCGTCTCAGGGTCTACTATGCGAATCAGGTCTCGAACGCCCCGCCTGTGTTCATCATGCATAGCAACGATCCCGATCTGGCTCCCGAGTCTTACAGGCGGTACCTCGATGCGAAGCTCCGGGATGCCTTCGGCTTCGAGGGGACTCCCATCCGGATCATCTTCAGGGCGCGTCGGGCAAGATGACGCCACCACCGGACCTTGGACTGGGCCTGGTGGCGGTGGTCGGTGCCTATGGTCTCGGCTCCATCCCCTCTGGTGTCCTGATCGCCCGAGCCTCCGGTCGAGATCTCTTTTCCGAGGGGTCCGGTAACATTGGAGCCACCAACGTCTGGCGGACCCTGGGCCCGCTTCCCGGGCTCACCTGCTTCGTCCTGGACGGTCTGAAGGGCTTTCTCCCCCCGGCGACGGGATTCGGTCTCGTCGGCCCAGGCTGGTGGGGAGTGTTGCTGGGGCTGTTCGCGATGCTCGGACACACCCGTTCTTGCTTTCTCGGGTTCCGGGGAGGAAAGGCCGTAGCAACGGGAGTAGGGGTGCTGGCTGCGGTCGCCCCCGCGGTCGCACTGGGTGCCCTGTTCACATGGCTGGGCTGCCTCGTGGCGTTCCGCATGGTGTCACTGGCATCGGTCATCGCGTCCCTGACCTTGCCCGTCTGGGCCTGGATGCAGCCACAGCCGCGGTCCGTCCAGGTGCTCGCTTGCGCCGTGGCGATCGCGATCCCGATTCTGCATCGCTCGAACATGTCCCGCATCCGGGCCGGAACGGAACCCCGTATCGGGCGCATCATCCCCTATCCGGCAAAGAAGGATCTTTCATGACCTCATCCCCCTTCCGGCACAAGCGACGTCTCGGCCAGCACTTCCTGCATGACACGCGGATCGTGGAGCAGATCGTGGCAGCCGCGGAACTGCACCCTGGAGACACGGTTCTGGAGATCGGCCCGGGACAGGGGGCGCTCACTCGCCAGCTCCTGGCGACCGGTGCGCAGGTGGTCGCTGTCGAGGTGGACCGCCGGCTTGAGGGGGATCTTCAAGCCCTGGAATCCGAGTATCCGAACCTCCGCGTCGTCTGGGGGGACTTCATGAAGCTCGGCTGGGAAGACCTCGGTCTCGTTCCTGCCCGGGTGAAGGTCGTCGCCAACATTCCCTACTACATCACGACGCCCATCCTGCTCAAGTTGCTCGAGGCCGATGCCCTGCAGTCAGGACCGATGGATCAGGCGCCTCCCCGACCGGAGCGCATCATCCTGATGATCCAGGACGAGGTGGCGAGGCGCTTGCTGGCACGAGCCGGTACGGCGGATTACGGCAGTTTGACCGTCATCGGGAACTATGCCTCGACGTGCGAATCCGTTTGCCCGGTTCCCAGGACTGCCTTCCGTCCCCGTCCCGAGGTCGAATCCCGGGTGGTCCGGCTCTTTCCTCGTGCGACCCCCCCCCTCGACGTTCCGGAGCCAGCGCGCG
>JBEIFE010000600.1:0-1574 GCA_040382575.1 Candidatus Sericytochromatia bacterium | reverse complement strand
GGGCCGGGTCGGGGGACGACTTGCTTCTCATGCAGGAGGTCCGGGCCCTGCCAGAGCAGATGGATACGACCATTCGGGAGCCGGCAGGTCACGAGGCCCACTGGCATGCCGCTGAACGCAAAGGCTACAGCGGCGTGGGCGCGTGGTCGCGGCGCCCGCTGGAGCGGGTGACGTCGGGGCTGGGCATCCCTGAATTCGACGTGGAAGGACGGGCCCAGGTCCTGGAGGTGGACGGTCTCCGCATCTATAACCTGTACGTGCCCAACGGGGGGCGCGACCTGGAACGGGGTCCCTACAAGCTGAACTTCTACCAGGCCTTGCTCGACGATCTGCAGCCACGACTGGCGCGCGGAGAGGCCCTCGTGGTCGTGGGGGACTTCAACACGGCCCACCGGCCCATCGATCTGGCCAACCCGCGGGCCAACGTGGGCACGACGGGCTTCCTGCCCGAGGAGCGCGCCTGGGTGGATCGGTTCCTGGCGGCCGGCCTGCACGACGTATTCCGCGACACGCACCCGGACGAACCCGGGCACTATACCTGGTGGAGCAACCGTCCGGGCATTCGCGCACGGAACATCGGGTGGCGGATCGATTACTTCCTGGTATCGCCGGCGGTCTTGCCCCGGGTACGCTCGGCGACGATCCGCCCGGATGTCACGGGATCCGACCACTGCCCGATCGCCCTGGATCTCGACTGAGGCGCCTCAGCGGCTGGTTTCCCCCTCGGGACGGAGCAGCAGGAACTCGAGGCTGGCCGAGGCCTTGAGTTGGCCGGCCAGCCAGGCGGCCGCCTCCCCGCCGCCCAGGAACAGATCGGCCCGGGCGGGCCCCACGATGGCAGCACCGGTGTCCTGGACACCGACCAGACGCTTTTCGAGGAAACCGGTCCGGGCGTCTCCAGACGCATCGGGGACGGGGCGAACGAAGGTGAGGACTCCCACGAATCCGGGCGAGGTCACGCGTCGGTCAGCAGCGATCGAGTGCCCGGGAGTGAGTGGAATGTTGCCCGATCCCGTGACGGACCCCGAGCCCGGTTCGAGGAACACGAAGCGTTCGTTGCGCACGAGGAACGCATGGCGATCGACCCCAGGCCGCGCCAGCGCGTCCCGGATGGCCGGAATCGAGACCCGGTCGGCCGGGATCAGCCCCTCCTCGACGAGCGTCTTTCCCAGACTCCGGTAGAGCCGACCGTTCGTGCCCGCGAAGCGCGCGAGACGCTCCCGCCCGGAGGCGTCCCGCAGGTATCCCGAACCCTGGACCTGCAAGAGGTACAGGTCCAGTTCGTCTCGAGCCCACGCGAATTCGAGCCCCTGACCGGCCAGGGCGGCACGATCTTCGATGGCCTGTCGATCGGGATAGGGCACGATCCGCCCATCCCGCAG
Source organism: Candidatus Sericytochromatia bacterium (assembly GCA_040382575.1). Classification (GTDB taxonomy): domain Bacteria; phylum Cyanobacteriota; class Sericytochromatia; order S15B-MN24; family UBA4093; genus JAYKJE01. Next base: position 192 of record JBEIFE010000600.1, on the reverse strand, counting down.
CCTACCGGACAGGGCCTGGCCGTGCCACTCGGGACGGAACTGGCCCAGATCGACCTCGATCAGGTCGGGCGGGCGCCGGTATAGCGGGAAACGAAAGTCAGCATCGGGGCGATCGCGGACCTCGACCACGGGCAGATGGTACCCCGTCAGCAGGAGTTCGGTCGTCAGGGGCTGACGCTCGAAGCGGGTCTC
>JBEIFE010000599.1:0-1579 GCA_040382575.1 Candidatus Sericytochromatia bacterium | reverse complement strand
GGCGCCCATGCCGTTCAACGGGGTGGGTATCACTGGATCCATTGCGCTGGCGGTCGGCGTGCTCATGCGCTTCGGTCGCACTTTGGGCACGGTGGCTTCCGTCTATGCGCTGCTCGTCTTGCTCTTGCTGCTGGCGTCGGGAAGCCTGACGTCCGTCGATCGCTATCTTTTCGGTCTCGTCCCTGTCACGCTCGGTGTCGGGTTCTGGCTGGCTGAACATCCTCGCTTGGCGCGCCTGTATCTGGTGGTCAGCGCCCTCCTGATGGCCTCAGCGATGACCCGACTGCTTGCCGGACAGTGGGTGGCTTGACCGGCAGGAGTTCGGCATGAACAGCTCGCTCATCACCCGTCTCGCCCTTCTGGCCAGCGTCGGTCTGTTGCTCGGCGGCTGCCCTGCCAGCTTCCCCCGGTCGCGGACGAGCCATCCGAGTCGCAGCCGGATATACCCGACATGGCTCACGAACGGGTCCAGGATTTCGAATCGAGCAATGGCAAGGACCTGGCCCTCTGGGATGGCGTGAATGCGCTGCTCCATCAACGTACACCTGGCCTCGATGGCAGTGCGGGCGGCCTCGAAGCAGCCTTGTATCCCGGTGGCACGACGGCCCATCTCGAGCTCCGCAATGCCTTGCCTGCGACCGATCTCGCAACCCGGACCCTACGTTACACCTCGCTTGTCCGGGAGGATGGCGTGGTGGCTCCGGCGCTCGAGGTCCAGTACAGCGAGGATGACGGGGATACCTGGGTGACCGCTGGCCATCCTTTCGACATGATGCCCGTCCACTCCTCGGTCGTCTCGAATTCCGGGAAGGCCCTCACCGTGCAGTGCCTGCCGCTGCCAGAGGTGATGCACGACGAGGTGAGTCTTCCGACGGGCAAGATACGGGTCCGGTTCTACCTCTCGGCCAGGAGCGGGCAGGCCAGGAGCATCGTGCTCGATGACCTCCAGATCATCGCCCGGGGAAACGCAAACAAGCCTCACCCCGGCGCCATCCCGGGATCGACGGAACCCGGTGTCGATTTTCCCGGCCCCGAAGTCTGTGTCGTTCCCGCCGAGAGGTTTTGAATCCCATTCGTGGAAATCGGAAAGACCAGACCGGGACACCCCAGGTCTGGCCTTTCCATCCTGGTTACAGCCGGAATTTCAGTTCTGCTCGCGATCGAGCCAGGCGATCAAGTCTTCACGGGACGTCATGTCGAACAGGCTCTCGATGAGGGCCTCGAGCTGCTCCGTGTTCAGCTGCTCGAGCCGCTGACCCAACTCGGGGTCGGGCATCCCGAAGCGTCGGGCGATCGCCCGTTTCACCAACCGCAACTCGCCGATGACTTCCCCCTGAGCCAGTCCCCGAGCCTCACCCCGAGCCTCACCCCGGGCCTCACCCCGGGCCTCACCGCGAGCCTCACCTTCGCCGACCCACTTCTCACGCAGGTAGTAGTGAAGCGTGCCCTTGCGCAGATTCATGCCCGTGACCTTGTCCCACATGCTGCCCTCCAGGACCTTTCGAACCCAACCTATTTCTAGCACATCCCGGGCCATGAACAGAACAGCATTGAGCAGGTCCACGTGCTCGGCCCTGGC
>JBEIFE010000598.1:0-1581 GCA_040382575.1 Candidatus Sericytochromatia bacterium | reverse complement strand
CGAACTCGCCACTTCGCACGACGCGCAGGTGCTGTTTCTGGCCTTCCATCCGTCTCAGGACGGACGCCTCGCGGACGAGATGCTTTCGGTCATCGCATCGCGCCCGGAGGGCAAAAGGATTCCCGCTGCCCGATGGTCCTGGCCACTGAATGCCAGCCAGATGCAGGGTCTGCTCGCGAACGTCGACCTGGTGTTCGGCATGCGGTTACACGCCCTGATCATGGCCGTATCCACGGGAGTACCTGCCGTTGGCGTGGTGTACGATCCCAAGGTGGAACATCTCTGTGAACAGTGGGAACTCCCGCGCATCGATACCGTGCTCGGTCTGCAAGATGCAAGCCGCCTGAAACAGGTGCTGACGGAAGCGCTCGACGGTCTGGAAGCCCGGCGCGATCGCCTCGCAGAACTCCGTGAAGCCTGGCGGACGCGCTCCTACGAGAACTTCGTGCAGCTGAAGAAATGGATTCCTTCGGCTCCGTTACCCGTGTCAGACGAGGACCTCGAACTGGAGGAGATGATTCCATGAGAGGGAACGTTCTCGGATTTCCGGTCGATGCGGTACCTTCGAACGAGGCCTTGCTGAGGGTCCAGGAAGCCTGCGAATCCGGTTCGCCTCTGCTGGTCGTCACGCTCAATGCCGAGATGAGCATGCAAGGACTTCGTGATCCCGAACTGGGGGAAGTCCTGCGTCAGGCCGGCCTGGTCCTTCCGGACGGGTCAGGCGTGGTCTGGGCGCTTCGCAGCCGCGGTATTCCCGTCTCCAAGCTCGCCGGGGTCGACTTTCTCGTCGAGACGGCAGCCTGGGCTGCTCGCGAGCACAGGCGAGTCTACCTGCTCGGTGGAGCACCGGGTATCGCCGATCGGGCTGCCGAGGAACTGAAGAATCGCTTTCCAGGCCTGCTCGTCGCGGGAACCCGGGACGGGTTCTTCCAGACCGATCAGAACGACTCGGTGGTGGAGACCATCCGGGCGAGCGGGGCCGACATCCTCTGGGTGGCTCTGGGGGTGCCTCGTCAGGAAAAGTGGCTTCAGGTGCATCTTGGTGCAACGGGTGCACACGTCGGCGTGGGTGTCGGAGGAAGCTTCGACGTCCTTGCTGGTAAGGTGAACCGCGCTCCCGGGATTTTCCAGAAATGGCATCTCGAATGGCTGTACCGACTACTCCAGGAACCCTGGAGATGGCAGCGCATGTGCTCGACCCTTCCGCAGTTCGCATGGAAAGTCTTGACCGAGAAGGGAGGCACCCGGTGATCCGGATCCGACAGGTTTCCAAGGTCTATCCGAGTGGTGTTCGTGCCCTGCACGGCATCAACCTGGATGTGGCATCCGGGGAATTCGTCTTCCTGGTGGGTCCTTCGGGGGCCGGTAAATCCACCCTGATGAAGTTGCTGTACCGCTCAGAGATCCCGAGCCAGGGCCAGATCACCATCGGAGGCATCGACGTGGGCAAATTGCGGGGCAGTCAGGTCTCGGTCCTCCGCAAGAAGATCGGGGTCGTCTTCCAGGATTACAAGCTGTTGCCCCAGCGCACCGTCTTCGAGAACGTGGCCTTCGCCCTCAAGATCCTGGGAACGTCGCGGG
>JBEIFE010000597.1:0-1584 GCA_040382575.1 Candidatus Sericytochromatia bacterium | reverse complement strand
GCGGATGATGCTCCGGACCGATTCCGGTGTTCCCTCCGCCCAGCGCATCGCCACCTCGCCCGGCAGGGGCTCGCTTTCGGGTTGAATAGCCCGGGATACCGGCGCGTTCACCCCTCCCTGGCATGCCACCAGGAGCAAGATCCCGACGGGGATCACGATCCACTTGTGAAACGGCCTTCGCATGATGTCTGCCTTGTACCCTGGAATCACCAGGTGATCAGGCGCTGGATGAACGACTGGTTGTCCCAGGTTCCGCCAGGGCTGCCCTCGAATCCGGTGGACCAGGCGGTGGTATCTCCCGTGACGATGACTCGTCCCCGTTCGACGGGCTGGGCGGCCACCAGGATCGGGCCCAGCGCGTTTCCGGAGGCGATCCGGTAGCCGGTTGCCGGGGCTCTCAGCACGGCCGTTGCACGGGCGGAGCACCACACGCTGGCCGAGGTCACCACCCGGACGGTGCGATCAGGCGCTCCCGCGAGCAGGAAGGGGCCCACTTGAGGGGAGATCCGGAAATCGTCGAGGCGATTGCCCCCCCCGGAACCCTCACGAGATCGGGCACGAGGCCGATGCCCAGCGGGTGGAGCAGCCGGGCGATCGCCTCGGGGCCGTGAAAGCCGGCTCCTCCCCATTCCCCCAGTACGACCAGGGTACCGCCCAGGCGGGCGAAACTCTGGAGACGGGAGCAAGTGGTGGCGTCCAGCGACGCGGCGGATGGGGCGACGACGATGCGGACATCGGCCGCGTCCAGGCGTTCGCCCACGGTCCAGCCCGCCGCCGTCAGCCCCGATGTCACGGAGGTCATCACCTGACGGACCGTCTCGGAGGTGCCCGTCGCGTTCAGGCGGACGGGACTGTCGGGATTCTCCCAGGAGACCCTCCTCGCGTCACCCGAGAGTGTCAGATCTCCCAGGTCGCGATCGCCCTCCGCGGAGACCGACACCGTGCGGTCCACGAGCCCCCCCCGGTGAAGGACGACGGATGCGGTTCCCGAGGTCACCCTTTCCAGCTGGAATCGGCCCGTGGCATCCGTCCATCCCCCCACGGGCCCGCAGGCCACCCAGGAGCCGGCCAGCGGACCGTCCGGTCCCAGGATTCGACCGCGCAAGTTCCGTCCCGAGTCCTCGAGCCGAAGGTCTCGCGCGACGGGGGAAGTGCCGATCTCGACGGGGTCCTCCAGGACGGCTGAACCGGAGGCCTCGACCCGGACGAGGTACGTTCCCGGCTCCAGCCAGCCGAAGGCGATCGCCCCGCTCGTATCCGTCGACCCGCGTCCCAGCGAGGGGCCTGACAGTTCGACCCGTGTTCCCGGGGATGCCGGAGTGCCCGAGGCTGCCAGGATCCGGAGCGAAAGCTGGCGGTTCACCAGCGAGGTCCCGCCACGCAGGGTTTCAGCCGTCGGTGACGGCAAGGCCGTTTCTTCCGGTACGAGCCCGCGCTCCGGTAGATCGGGAGTGGTGCCCGGTAGCGGGGCAGGAGGGCTCGAGGTGGGGCAGCCCGTCAGCAGGGCCACGAAAAGCAAGATCATCGGGCGCCTCATGAGGTTTCTCCGGGCCTCGCGAGCGCCTCGAGAGCTCGTACGGGGTT
>JBEIFE010000596.1:0-1584 GCA_040382575.1 Candidatus Sericytochromatia bacterium | reverse complement strand
GCCCTGTGCGTTCGCCTCGGTTCCTGGTCCAGGAGTCGGTGCCTGCGAGGCGAGTGGGGTCGGGGGGGAGGGGGCGATGGTGGGCCGGGGGGGCTCGGTGGGCATCGGAACGGGTTCAGGCGCCGCCGTGGGAGCCCGGGTGGGGGTTGGAGCGGGTGAAGTACCGGTACTCCAGAGCGGAGCCCGGGTGGACACCGGTCGCGGTGTGACGATCGGGGACGGAGCCGGCGTCGCCGTCACGGGAACAGGACGCGGCGAAGGAGTGGGAAGCGCGCGGGGCGTCGGAGGGGTGGACACCACGGGACGCGGAGTCGTGAGCGGGGAAGCGACCGGGGCCGGCGAGCGGGTTGCGGGGGATGGTGCGGCAGGCGACGGCATGACGAGCGGGGAGGGCGGAGCGACTGGGCGCATCGCTTCCTGGAGGACCGGCGCCCAGTCCGGATCGATCAGCGCAAGCGTCCGGCCCATCCAGCTCGCGGCTTCGAGGCGGGTGAGCGCGTCCTTCGGGCGGAAGGTGCCGGCCGGTGGCGGAACGATCTGCCACAGGTTGAGAGCCCGGTCGAGAATCTTCCAGAAGGGTCCGCTGGTCGGGACGTCAGCGCAGGCCACGGCAGGAACGAGTCGGGCAGGGGGGGCGGAAGACCGGACCTCCAGCAGACGCACCAGCGATCGGACGAGTTCCTCGCGTGTGACCGGAGACAGCCCCTCGAATCGCGTTCCACGACCCGTCATCAGCTGGAGGCTCGTCACCCGGCTGACGGCGGGCATGTCGGGATGGCCCGAGGGACTGTCCGACCAGACCACGACCTGCGAAGGAGCCTCTTCTCCCCCAAGAAGCTTGACGAGGGCACCAGCTACCTCGTACCGGGTGAGGCGACTGGTGCCCATGAAACGCATATCGTCGGCAGCGGCCAGGATTCCGCGCTGGCCGAGCGCAGCGGCGATGCGGTCGGGTACCGCGCGGGTATCGAGATCCTCGTAGGCGCCCAGGTCGGGTGCGAGCAAGCCCTGCAAGCTCAGGGCGGCAGCGACGAGTGCCAGGCGGCGTCGTGTCACGTCTTCCTCTCGAACGTGAGGCGATCGCCCTCCGCGAGACCCCAGTCTCGCGCGGTCCCGGGTGGTAGCTCGAGGGTCTGGCTGGCGCCGCGGACGACGGGCGAGAACCTCCAGGGCTTCATCTCGGGAATCAACCGGACGATCCGGCCGTCACTCGTCAAGAATAGCACGTCGATGGGGAAGCGGACGAAGCAGGTGTGGACGGCATTGCAGGGCTTCAGCAACAGGGCCTCGCCTCGCTCGAATTGGCGGGCGAACTGGAGCCCGACGAGGCGGGTCAGGGGGTTGTCCGCGAGTCGCCCGTGCTCGGCGATCACGTTTCGGTCATGGATCACACGCAACATGCGACGATCATAACCCAAGATCGTGATGAATTGACGCGTTAATGCCGCCTCGTAGCGGGGATGAGATCGTTGTAACGAAATGCAACGACCGTGTTCTGTCATCCGAGAGGGGGGTGTCATGGCCAAGTCAGTGCCGGTTCAGCTCGAGGATTCCGCCATCGCGGAAACGCTCGAGCAGGTCCTC
>JBEIFE010000595.1:0-1588 GCA_040382575.1 Candidatus Sericytochromatia bacterium | reverse complement strand
GGAGTTGATGGCGATGATCGCCAGCGTTCCGGCCCCGATGAGCTTCGACATGTCGGGAACCAGGACATGCCCGATGAAAAGCAGGATGGCCACGATGCCCGAGGTGGCCAGCGGTCTTTCCCACGTTTCCAGGTAAAAGATCGGGGCTATCGCCATGAAAACCGACGCGAAAGCGATACTCATCGCGTTCAGCGATCTGAATTCGATACCGGTCATCTTGAAGAGGATCGCGAGAGCCAGCGCGGACAGGATGCCCATGGCATAAGCCCAGCCGCGGTTTTTACCCGCTATCGTCGCGATCTGGTTTTCGGAAATCAACCAGGGTCTTCGTGGCGGTCTTGTGCTTGCGGGTTGATCGGTCATTCTGGATGTCCTCTGGTCCGTGTGAACGCGAGACGTGCGCGAGGGGCTTGAAGTCAGCATTGCCTGCTGGAGATGGGCCCGGCGCATGCATACCCCGGTGGCGAGCCTCCAGCCTGGCCGTGGCGAGGGCCAGGATCCCGGACATTCCTGTCCAGCGTGGCCCGGGACCTTCTCCGGAGCCGGTGAGATACTCCTCGTCCGGCGGGGATTTTCGCCCTCGCCCGGCCAGCCCCTGCTCGTCCGGAGGACCGTGCCATGCGCATCCTGATTCCCATCCTGGAGGCGGTGTTCGGTCTGGCGATCGCCTGGGTCCTCATCGAGTCGGTCGCACGCTCGACCCTCACGGGCCGGCGCGTCCTGCGCGCCTTCGAGATCGACCCGGACGATCCGGAAGCGGCGCCCCCGTCCCGGCGCCATTCCTGATTCGACAAGCCATCGCCCGTCGTGGCATCATCCGGGTCCGTTCCCTGAACGCGAGGTCGCCCGCCATGGAAATCGTCGTCTACTCTGCCCGACCCTACGATCGCCGCTTCCTCCAGGCCGCGAATGCTACGGGTCGGTACCGGCTGAGGTTCCTGGAGGCCCGTCTCGACCGGCATACGGCCGTGGCCGCCGCGGGCGCCACCGCCGTGTGTGCCTTCGTCAACGACGCCCTCGATGCCGAGGTCCTCACGCTGCTGCACGATCAGGGGGTCCGGCTCGTGGTGCTGCGATGTGCCGGGTTCAACCACGTCGACCTCGAGGCGGCTGCCCGCCTGGGTATCGCGGTGGGCCGTGTCCCCGAGTACTCCCCCTACGCGGTCGCGGAGCACGCCGTCGCCCTGCTCTTGATGCTAAACCGGCACCTGCACCGGGCCTACAGCCGCGTGCGCGAGGGCAACTTCGCCCTCGAGGGGCTGCTCGGATTCGACCTGCACGGCAAGACCGTCGGCGTGGTCGGCACGGGCAAGATCGGCCGCTGCTTCGCGCGCATCATGCGCGGATTCGGCTGTCGCGTGCTCGGGACGGACCCGACGCCCCATCCCGAGGCTCTGGCGATGGGCGTGGAGTATGTGTCCCTGGACGAGCTGCTGCGCCAGAGCGACGTGATCAGCCTGCACTGCCCCCTGACGCCGGCCACGCGCCATCTGATCGATGACCGGGCGACGGCCCTCATGAAGCCGGGAGCCGTCCTGCTGAACACCAGCCGCGGGGCCGTCATCGACACGGCGGCGGTGGTCGCGGC
>JBEIFE010000594.1:0-1589 GCA_040382575.1 Candidatus Sericytochromatia bacterium | reverse complement strand
GTGTTCTCGGCATTGGTGACGGCCTGGCGCTTGGCGACCTGACCGACCAGCCGCTCGCCGCTCTTGGCGAAAGCGACGATAGAAGGCGTGAGACGCGCTCCCTCGGCGTTGGGGATGACGACGGGCTTTCCGCCCTCCATCACGCAGACGACCGAGTTGGTCGTCCCGAGATCGATCCCGATTACCTTACCCATTGTGTTCCTCCTTGGAATCGTCGTTCACCCGGGGCTGGGCGTCCCCCGCAGGCGTGGAAACTGGCTGAGGCTCGGATGCGTTGACCGCGACCTGGACCCAGGCATGGCGCAGGACCTTGCCATGCAAGGTGTAGCCCTTCCGGATCTCGAGCAACACCGACTGGTCCGGATGCTCGCTGGTCTCGACCTGTCCCATCGCCTCGTGGAAATTGGGATCGAACGGCTTGCCGAGCGTGTCCATCGGCGTGACGCCGGCGCGGTCGAGCACGTCCTGAAACTGCCGGTGGATCATCTGGACGCCCTTGATGAGGTCCTCCACCGCCGCACCAGGCTTCATGGAGCCCAGCGCAAGATCGAAGTTGTCCACCACGGGGAGGAGCGACTCGAGAAGCTGCATCGCAGCAAATCGGACCTGGTCCTTCTGAGCCTGCTCCGTGCGGCGCTTGTGATTCTCGAAGTCGGCAGCCAGCCGCTTCAGCTGGCCTTCACGCTCCGCGAGCGAACGCTCGAGGCGCGTGACCTCGTCTCGCGCGTCAAGAGCGGCCACGGGAGCCTCGGCAGTCGCCTGCTCGAGGGTGTCATGCCTGTCTTCTTCTGCCAAGGTTCCCTCCTACGGAACGCGTATCGAGCCCAAACAACTCGTCCAGAACCTGCTCTAGCCTCGCGGCCACGGCTTCGACGACGGCTACGGCCGTCGCATAGGGCATCCGGGTAGGCCCCAGCACGGCGACTTCTCCCAGGATCCGGTCGCCAAGGCGGTAGGTCGCGACTACGAGCGAACAGTCCATCAGATCCGGAGACGGCATCTCCTTGCCGATCGTGATCCGGACCGACGACTCAGCCGAATCCTGCGCAGACACCCGACCGAGAACATCGATCATGGCCTGCTGCTCCTCCAGGATGCCGAGGATCTGACCGACCTTGCCGACTTCGTGGAACTCTGGCTGCTGGGCCAGATAGGACTGATGACTCGTGATGAGTCGATCGGCCGCACTGCCTCGAGCCTGGGTCAAGCCACGGTAAAGCGTCTCCAGAGTTTCATGGTACCTGGAAATCTCGCGTCCGAAGGCACCGAGCGCGGCTTCCGTGAGGCGATCGAGCGGTCGGCCAACCAGACGCTCGTTCAAAAAATTGCCCAGAACGACGAGATCCTCGGGGGAGAGACTCTCCGGGAGGCGCACCAGCTGATGCGTGATCTGGCCCTGGTCCGTCAGCAAAACCAGCATGCAATCCGCCTCACCCACCGGCATGAGCTGGATGAATTTGATGCAGGCCCTGTCGAGGCGCGGAGCCCGGACGAGGGCGGTGCAGCCGGAGACGAGCGCCGTGATCTTGGCCGTCTGCTGGAGGAGATCGTACAGGTCAGAAACGCCGCTGTGGACACTATCGAGGATC
>JBEIFE010000593.1:0-1593 GCA_040382575.1 Candidatus Sericytochromatia bacterium | reverse complement strand
GAGCCATTCAAGCAGCTCCGGGATGTCGCGGATGCCGCTTGCTCGCACCATGAGCGCTTCGATGGCAACGGATATCCGCGCAAGCTCAAGGGAGACCAGATCTCGCTCGGAGGACGAATCCTGGCCCTGGCGGATGCTTTCGATACCATGACCAGCGATCGGGGATACAGACCACGTATTCCCATCATGAAGGCGCTGCTCGAGGTCCGTCGCTGTGCAGGTTCCCACTTCGACCCCGATGTGGTGCGCGCGTTTTTCCGGGCACTCGCCTCCATGGGGCCCATCGATCTCAACCGGAACGTCTTGCCGCCCGAGCAAGCGCTACTGGAGATGGCCAACCTGGAGTTGCCGAATGACGTTTTCCAGGATGTAGTTCCTGTTCCGTCCGATCCGGCTTCGCCCGCTCCTGCCTCAACCGCCACCTAGACGCTGCAGCGAGTGGGCCCAGGCCGCTGTTGCTTGCCAGATCATCCAGACCACGGCTGCTACCGCAGCGCTTGATGTGGCGCAGCCCCCGCCCTTGGACGGGAGGGGGATAGTCGCCTCCGGGGGACGCGATCCCGGGTGCGTGGCCAGCGGCGACAGGTCATTCTGATGGATTTGCAAGCTGCTCAGGGTGTTGCGGAGGTGATCCACCACCGGTCGGCGGTCAGCCAGTCGTTGATGGACCAGGTTCGAGATGGCCGGAAGCAGATCCTGGGCCAGGGACAGGACCTCACGGTCCCGGGCGAAGTCGGTGAGCATGTCGAGATGCCCGAGACATTCCCCGGCGCCCTTCTCTTCCTTTTCGAGCAAGGCGGGGATCCGCTCCAGGGGCTCGATCTCGGGGATGGTTTCCGCTGGCGAGCCGAGAAAATCCTGTCGCTGCTGCTCGTCACGCGTGGCCACCAGTTCTCGTAGGGTTCGGGCCTGCTGGGTCTGGAAGGTTACGGACTCGAAGCGGTGGATGCGTCTCGCCACCTGTTCGACCAGGATCCGGAGTGCCTCGAGGATATCCGGACGATTGCGCTGGGAGATCTGGAGGACCATCTCCGTGGCCCAGCGCGAATGCCAGGATGAGTCCAGGATGGTCGCGTTGGCCCGGGCCATCATCCATGTCCTGGCCTGGTCGCTCGTCTCGGAGGTGACCTCGGACAGACGATCCCGGAGGCCTCGTAATGTGAAGACTCCGATCGCCCCCATCACCTCGGGTAGCTGGGACTCGATCCAGCGGGAGTAGAGGAGAGCCCGGTTTCGGACGGTATTGCTCGTGCCCGTGCCCAGGTCATTCTGGACCTCCTGCATGAACTTCAGGCCTTCCTTGACGAAACGTGTCGCGCCAGCCGAGGTCGAGACGAGCTTGTAGACCTGGGTCATGAAGAACCGCAGGCCTTCTGGATGCCGGAACACGGCCACGTTGTTGTATGACCAGTCGAGGCATGCCGTTTCGAAGGTCGCCCATCCGGGCTGACACAGGGCCTCGACCAGCACGGCGTGGCGATCGAGCGCATCGAATACCGGTGCCAGATACTCACCGACGGTCTCGTAGGTCGCTGACATGATTGACTCCGGAACGATCTGACTTCTTGGAGACAATCATGGGGGCCCTGTCTG
>JBEIFE010000592.1:0-1599 GCA_040382575.1 Candidatus Sericytochromatia bacterium | reverse complement strand
GTCAGCCGTTTCGAGGAAGTCAGGTCGAGGCGGCCGACCGTCTCGATGAACTGCTCCGTCTGGCCATCGGCGAGCAGATGCTGGCCGACGTCCCCCTCGGAGCCTTTCTGTCCGGCGGCATCGACAGTTCGACCATCGTGGCGGTCATGCAGGCGCTCAGCCCTCGACCGGTGAAGACCTTCACCATCGGGTTCGAGGATCCAGCCTACAACGAGGCCTCCCACGCCCGGGAGGTCGCTCGACACCTCGGGACCAACCACACCGAGTGGATCATCACCGCCCAGGATGCCCTGGGGGTGGTCCCTGAACTCAGCACCATCTACGACGAGCCCTTCGCTGATTCGTCGCAGATTCCCACCCTGCTGGTGTCTCGCCTGGCCCGGCGACACGTCACGGTCAGCCTCTCCGGCGATGCCGGGGATGAACTGTTCGGGGGGTACACGCGCTACGCGCTGGCACGCACGATCTGGGAAAAAATCTCCTGGTGCCCCTTGCCCCTGAGAGTCCTGACTTCCTTTGCGCTTCCTCCCCGTCAGGCCAGTCTGGTTCGGCAGCCTGATCAGCGTCACCTGTACCAGGATCTCATCAAGCACTGGTCCCAGCCTTCGATCGTGATCGGCGCTTCCGGTGCCATCGATTCCCCCCTTGATCCCCACGCCTGGCTTCGCCTGGACCGCATCCAGCATGAGATGATGCATGTTGATACGGTGACGTACTTGCCTGACGATATCCTCGTGAAAGTGGATCGGGCTGCCATGGCCACCTCGCTTGAAACCCGGGTTCCTCTCCTGGATCCTCGCATTTTTCAGTTTGCATGGTCTCTTCCCCTGGAGGCCAAGATCGGCCCACGGGTCGCGAAACTCCCTCTACGGAACGTGCTGGACCGATACGTACCGCGTCCGCTCGTGGAGCGACCCAAGCGGGGTTTCGCCGTGCCTCTCTCGGCCTGGCTGCGTGGTCCATTGCGTGAGTGGGGAGAGAACTTGCTTGCTGCCGATAGGCTGCGACAGGAGGGATACCTGGAAGTGTCCCGTGTCCGTCAGACGTGGACCGACCACGTCTCAGGTCGGCGAGCCGATCCCCACGGTTTGTGGGACGTGTTGATGTTTCAGGCCTGGCTCGAAACTTACCGCTAACCATGCGCATCGTCCAGGTCATCACACGAGGCGACTTTCCCGGCGGCGCTCAGGTCCACGTGAGAGACCTCGCACGCTCACTGCGCGATCGAGGTCACGAGATCGAGGTCATCGTGGGATGCCCCGGCGTGCTGGGGCAAGAATTCGCTCAGATGGGTATCCCCGTGCACGCCATCGCCTCTCTGGTGCACCCCCTGAATCCCTGGTTGGATTTGCGCGCCAGCATACAGATAGTTCAGCTTCTCCGAAGGCTGCAGCCTGATCTGGTGGCGGCTCACTCGAGCAAGGCCGGTCTTATTGCCCGCATGGCTGCCCGGATCGCGGGTTTGCCGAGTGTGTTCACGGCGCATGGTTGGTCCTTCACGGAGGGCATCCCGGCATTCAGGCGACAGCTTTTTCGCTGGCTGGAAGCCTGCTCGGTTCCCCTCCTCGATCGAGCTATCTGCGTCTCGGAATATGATCG
>JBEIFE010000591.1:0-1606 GCA_040382575.1 Candidatus Sericytochromatia bacterium | reverse complement strand
GGGATTCCCGCTGGCGAGTGGCGGCATCACCTTGGACCAACCATTGGATGACTGGCGCGTATAACAGAAAGGCAAAGCATATATACAAGATGTTAATCATTAACAGCCTGTACCATCATTTCGTTGGTCCATGAGCATCCGTTCAGTCATCCTTACCCGAATTGTCGTTCGAAGAGGAGGCCTGCCGGCGTAACGACGCGAACATGCTGCGAAGATATGCGAGATGGAAGGGATACAGCGTCACGGCGAGGAGCGCCAGCCAGAAATTACCCCAGTTGGAGACGGCCCGGCGAACCTGGACGGTCAGGTTCCTGCGCTGGGAGGCCTGGGAGACCTGGTAAGTCAGATGGTAATCGCCACCCGGCACGGAAGGAAGCAGCACCCGATGGGTATGGCTCCCCTCATACCAGGCACCGTCACTGTCCGTTCCGTGGTAATAGGAGAGGCTCTGCTCGAACTCGAAGGTCTCGCCGGTCCGGTCATTCACGAGCGCGCCCTCGAGGTCGAGGTCTCCCTGGTCGACGGACGCATGGGTCTCGATCTCGACGTTGGCGATCGCGACGTCCAGGTGGAAGGAGGCAGAGACCACGGGGCGAGCCAGGAGTTCCGGGGGAGTCTCGCATCGCACCACCTCCGTGCCCGGTGAAGACATGACCGACACCCCGTGGATCAGCACGATGACTCCGCACGCCACCAGCCACACGCGCCAGGTTCTGGCCCATGGCTTCGCGTATGGATCGGGCTGGTTGATCCCGATGGTGCTCGGGGTGGGTAGTGTGTGCGCCAGGCCGAAGGCCTCGCGTACCTCGCCCGGGTAGACGTATCGACCCGTCGACCAGACCTCCTCGTCGTCGGTGCGCTCCACCGTGAGCAGGTGGTCACCCGACAGGTAATCCTCCGTGTCGACCGTGTCTCCGACCTTCACCCTCCAGTAGAACTCTCCCATCACGAAGGTCACGGTGGCCCGTCCCTTCAATGCGGGCTTGTAGACGGATCGGCGGAACACCACCCTGTCAGGCGACACCTCCGAGGGCCGGGCCTTGGTCATGGTGACCCAGTTCCAGTGGCCTTCGGCCTCGACGAGCCAGCGGAACCCCCGGTATGGATTGAAGAGCAGGTACTCGGCCCATTCGCTCTCCTCACCCTCATCCGGAGCATCCGCGTCGCGGCGTCGCAGGTACCCGATGACTTCCCATTGAAGGTCCTCGAAGTGCCCCCTGGCTCCGAGTTTCAGCTTCGGTGTGGCTCGCCGGGAAAGCATCTCCTCGCCCTTGATCAGCTCCGGAAACTCGCGCGCGACGTCGATCGTCCCCCCGCAAGAGGGACAGATGGCCGTCACGCTGAGCCCTCTGGCCCTCAGCGGAAAGGGACCACCACATCCCGGGCACGTCAGGGTCCGGAGAGCCGAGGAAGATGAGGTCTGACCCGGTTCACCAGCCATCGAGGACTCTCAGGTTCTCGGGTTCGAGCGCCGCGAGTTCAATGTAGGTGCCCATGTGGACCCGTGTCCCGTCCTGGTCCGAAACCTCGATGCTGGCAAAGCCGTCATGGCCGATCCCGCTCAGGTCGATGACTCGATACTCCCGACCTCTTGGCGCCGCGAAGG
>JBEIFE010000590.1:0-1607 GCA_040382575.1 Candidatus Sericytochromatia bacterium | reverse complement strand
GGCCAAGGAACTCGCCGGCCGGAAGGTGACTGTCAACGCCGTGGCGCCCGGGTTCATCGCCAGCGACATGACCGCGGTCCTCGGCCCGCTGCTCATGGACGAGGTGAAGAAACGGGTCCCGGCGAAGCGCCTCGGGGAGGCCTGGGAGATCGCCGACGCGGTCCTCTTCCTGGCGGCCCCCTCGTCCGGCTACCTCACCGCCCAGGTGGTCACCGTCGACGGCGGCCTCATCGGCTGATTCCCCTCCTTAAAAAGGGGGGTTATGCACCCGCGAACCACCAGCGACAACCGGAACGGTGCGGTTTTCGAGTTCTGGGAGACTGGGGGGATTCGAGCGGTCGATCGGTCTGGACAGTCTGGGTGCGGAGCGGGTATATCTTCGCGACACGCCGCGATTCCAGAATGAGGGCGTCCTCGCCCGAAACTCTCCGGTGTCGGTTCGCGCCTGCGGTGGAGGCGTCGCCCTACGGCGCTCCTTGCCAGCCCGAAACTGTCTCTGAACGTGAACGATCTGCGTCTGATTGGCGTAGTCCAAACGAGCCCGAACCAGCGTCCGATTCGTCCCGTGCCGTCGTGCTCGACCCCGCGGTCTGCACGTCAGGAGGATTCATAAGGTGGCTTCCGTTCTTGAACGCGTGAAAGAGATCGTGTCGTCGCAGCTGGGGGTCAGCAAGGACCAGATCAACCCCGAGACGTCGTTCATCAACGACCTGGGCGCTGATTCCCTCGATACCGTCGAGCTCGTCATGGAGCTCGAGGAAGAGTTCGAGATCAATATCCCCGACGACGCTGCCGAGAAGATTCAGACGGTCGGCCAGGCGGTCGAGTTCATCGAGAAGCACCAGTCCTGACAGGGCGGTCCATGAAGCGCCGTGCGGTGGTCACCGGCCTGGGGGTCGTCACTCCCCTCGGTCGCCGTCTCGATTCCGTCTGGGCGAGGCTCGTCAAGGGTGAGAGCGGCATCGGGCCGATCACTCTCTTCGACGTCGCCGGCTACCGGGTGCAGTTCGGCGGCCAGGTCCAGTGGGTCGCCGAGGACGAGGACATCGCCAGCCCGAAGGAGTTGAAGCGGCTCGACCGTTTCACGCAGTTCGCCCTCGCGGCGGCGAAGGACGCGGTCGCCGATTCGGGCATCGATTTCGCCGCGGAGGATCCCTTCCGCTGCGGCGTCGTCATCGGCTCCGGCATCGGCGGGCTGTGGGAGTTCGAGACCCAGGAGGAGCGGTTGCTCCACAAGGGGATCGACAAGGTGTCGCCGTTCACGATCCCGAAGCTGATCGTCAATTCCGCCAGCGGCCACGTCTCGAGCCTCTTGTGTCTCAAGGGGCCGAACTTCGCCGTGGCCACCGCGTGTGCCAGTGCCGGCAACTCGATCGGCTGTGCTCTCCGTTCGATCCAGAACGGCGATGCCGATGTGATGGTCACTGGAGGGAGCGAGGCGGCGCTGACGCCGATGGGCCTGGCCGGTTTCCAAAACATGCGCGCCTTGTCGTTCAGGACCGACGATCCGCAGCGGGCCAGTCGGCCGTTCGACGCCGAGCGCGATGGTTTCGTGCTTGCCGAGGGGGCCGGTGTGGTGGTCCTTGAGGAGCTCGAGCATGCCCGTC
>JBEIFE010000589.1:0-1613 GCA_040382575.1 Candidatus Sericytochromatia bacterium | reverse complement strand
GGGGTGGCTGCGAGCGTGCGGAACAGGCCCGCCTGGTACTGGATCGGGTGGGAGGTCACGTAGGCGAGCCGGAGCGTCATGGCGACAGCCTTAGGACGGGCTTTGTGTGGAGTCAACGCCGCGGAGCGGGGAGATCAGGGCGATCGAGTTCTCATTCGCCTTGACAGCAGGTGCGAAGATCGACGGAGCCGGCCTTCTGTGATCGAACGTGAGTCTTGGACCGCAGGGACAGGAGGTCAAGATGGCACGCGCGACCGAGGCTCAGAAGATACAGCAGGCAAACCTCGAGACCGCGATGAGTCGGTTTTCCGAGGCACTTCAGTCGCTTAAGGACCCTCGTCGCAAGCAGGGCCTCCGGTACCCGTTGGAGACCGTGATCGTGACGTCGCTGATGGCGATGGTGGCTGGCTGCGACGACGCTGAGGCGATGGAGGCCTGGTCGGAGGCGAACGAGGAGTGGCTCGGTACGTTTCTGGCGATGCCCCATGGAGCTCCGAGTCAGGACGTATACCTTTACGTGTTCGCGGCGGTCGAGCCGACCGAGTTCAACAAGGTCGTGACCGAGTGGGTGACGCTCCTCAGGAGCAAGCTCGAGCACGCCGGGGACCACATCGCCATCGACGGCAAGACGAGTCGCCGCAGCGGCGATCGGGCTGGTGGAAAACTTGCAATACATACTGTCAGCGCGTGGCTCTCCGGGGCAGGGCTCGTCCTCGGGCAAGTGAAGACCGATGACAAGTCCAACGAGATTACAGCGATTCCGGAGCTTCTCCGGACGCTTGATCTCAAGGGAACGACGGTGACCATCGACGCGATGGGGTGTCAGCGGAAGATCGCCAGCTGCATCAAGGACGGCGGCGGCGACTACCTTCTTTCGGTGAAGGCCAACCAGCCCGCGCTGCTGTCTCAGGTCGCGGAGACCTTCAAGGAGGCCTCCGACGAGCGGATGCGGGCCGTGGACGAGGAACCGAGGCCGCAGGTGCTCGAGGCCGAGGACACCGACAAGGGGCACGGCCGCGTCGAGGTCCGCCGGGTCCGAGTGACCGACTGCCTCGCCTGGGTCGAGTCTCGCAAGCTCTGGAAAGGCCTCACGCATCTCGTTGAGGTCACACGCGAACGAACCGTCCTGAAGACCGGCGCGACATCAATCGAGAAGGCCTTCTTCGTCGCGAGTGGCCCGGTCAAGACCGCGAGCGAGGCCTCACGGTTCCTGCGTCGTCACTGGGGCATCGAGAACAGCCTGCACTGGGTCCTCGACATGGCCTTCGCCGAAGATCAGGCGCGCCACCGGGCCGGGAACGCCGCCGCCAACATGACCACCTTGAGGCACCTCGCGCTGAGCCTCATCAACCAGGACGCAGACCGAAAGCTTGGAATTGCAAACTCTCGCCGGCGAGCAGGCTTCGATCGGCGCTACCTACTAAAGTTGCTCTCTGGCGGGGGGCTCGGGTGAGAGAACTCGATTGCCCTGCGCCCCAACCCGCCCCAAACCGCTCCAACCGCCTCGGCCGAGATGCGCGCGCGGCTCGGTGTCATGTCCGAAGAGTTCGCGCCCCCCGAGGTCACCGGGACGGACGACGACGACGAGGTCCTGCGCGGGTTCGATCCGACCG
>JBEIFE010000588.1:0-1617 GCA_040382575.1 Candidatus Sericytochromatia bacterium | reverse complement strand
GAGACGCTCATGAAGGTCGGGGAACGCTTCAAGCAGCGCTTCTTCAACTTCGAGGTCCACGATGAACCCGCCGACCGACAGTTCCAGGGTGATCGGGACAGGCTGAGGTGAGGGAATACCCGACCTCAGGACCGCGTGAAGCGGACCGGCCGCTCGCCTGATCCGGCCGCCTCACCGAAGACTGCCAGGATCTCGGGGCGCGCACCGGCTGAGGCCTGGCCTGCCAGCCCCGTGAGGCGGCTCTCACGACCGACCATCGCGACGATCCCATCTCGCATTTCGACCTTCTCGAAATGGGCAACCGGCCCAGCCCCTTCACCCTGCTCCACGATGATCCGGCCGACCATCCGTCCCGCGGAGTCGTAGCCCACCTCGAGGTAGCCCAGGCCGCTCGCGCAGTCCCAGCGGCCCGCGAGGTCGGCCTGCACCCGCAGCGGGTTCTGCCGCACGGCTTCCTGTTCCCGACGGAAGTCCTCTTCGGCGCCGGGGTAGCAGCGCGGCTCGCAGTTCGGGTCCCGGTCGGCCGGACCACCGGCCGGGTTCTCGAAGACCTCTCCGCGGGTCGAGGTGCGCGGGCCTGGAACCGGATCCTGTCCCTGGAGCATGGCCGCGCCGGCGGGAATCGGAGTTCTCCTGGCATCCGTGACGGATTCTCCGTGGCCGACAGGAGCCATACCGGGAAGCGAGGTAGTCGCACTCTGACGTGGCGCCGGACTCGTCGTCTGGGCCTTCTCGAGGAAGTCGCGGGCGATCAAGCCCAGGTTGCTCGAATCGCAACCGGTCATCGTGAGCCCGAGGGCGAGAAGGAGGGTGCGGGTGGTCTTGAAGGTGTTCATCGTCGTGTCCTCTCGAAAGGGGTGTTTCCGTCTTCCGAGGACATCATCGGACAAGCGAACGGGCGGCACAGAAACGCTAGTCTCACCTCTGGCGTGAGGCTTCTCACATGGGACATCCACCTTGCCCGTGAAACGATTCGCCTCGCTGGCTACCGTGCAGCCACGGCCTTTCCGATCTACGGAACAGGCCAGGGCCTCCCACGATGCCGCCACGGTTTCGCTCGACCAGCGGTCATGGAAAAGCCCCTCCGCAAGACGTCGTCTTGCGGAGGGGCTTGAGCGCGCTCATCAAGCTCCCCGGAGCAAGAGCAGGGGAGCCGGACCGGGAAGCAAGGCCGGCTTCTTCGGCACCGGTAGCAGAGTGATTCCCGTGGGCTGTTGCAGGGTCATCATCGGCTGGCTGTTCTGATTCATCTCGATCACTCCCGACGTCGTGTCACATCAACCTGGCAGTTACCATCCCCGGGAAAGCGCCGGGGCAACGTGGCCCGGGCCTTCCCACGGTGAGGCTTGTCGTATGAGGCGTATCATCGGATTCGTCATTTTGCATGAACGTATCGAAGGTTTCAGGTGAGCCGCCAGACCTTAACCGGGGACAAACACTGGCCTGACCGGCGACTCATCCCCGGTACCCGACCTCAGGATCTCAGGGAGCGCACTGGCCGAGGCCAGGCTACCCACCCCGTGGGCCGGCCATCACGATGAACCCATCTCGCGCTTCGACCGTCTCGCATCTGGCGTGAGGCTTCTCGTATGGGCTTCCAGATAGCCCGTGAAATGG
>JBEIFE010000587.1:0-1620 GCA_040382575.1 Candidatus Sericytochromatia bacterium | reverse complement strand
GTCATGACCGACGCGCTGCCCACCTCGACCGTCACGTACGGCTCGGGCAGGCCCGTCTCGTCATCGAGGATCGTGCCCTCGACCGTCCCCACCCGCGGCACCATCGTGGCCGTCACGGGGGTGTACCGTCCCGTCTCGACCGTGAGCGCTCGGCCCTCGTACGCCGTCACGACCTTGCCGGCCGCGTTCAGACCCTCGATCGTGAGCATCCGGTCCTTGCCGGCGGGCACCTCGAGGCGCACGGATGCCGTGGCCTCGTCCCCTGAACGCTGGATCGCCGTGGCGATCGCCGGGGACAGGTCCGGCGCGCTGACCCGGATCTTGAGCCCCACCGTCGTGGCCGGCAGCGCCTGGACCTGGCGCACCGGCGCCTCGGGCCAGCGGATGAGCATCTTGAGCCCACCTCCGGCCTGCCCCGGCGGGAGCGGGATATCGTGGTCGACGAGGATCTCCTCGACCTCCGGCGCCGCCCCGGGTCGGACTGAGCCGGTGCTTGCCCCGCTGGCATTCAACCCGGCCACGACGCCCGGCGGGACCGTCCCGCTCCCGGGCGACCCCTTCGTGCACGCCGGCAGCAGTTGCCCGACGCACGTCAGCGCCAGCGCCATCCCGATCTTCCGTCCTGCCATGGCGATCGCCTCCCTCGCTGTCTTCAGAGCACCCGGACCGTCACGGTGCGGCTCACCGACGGGTCGTAGTTCGAGGTCACCGTGACCTGGACGTCTCCCGTCGCGGCGTCCGCCAGGGCCGTCAGCAGCCCCGAGGCGTCGATCTGCGCCCGCGAGAGATCCCCGGACGACCACGTGACCTCCCGTCCGAGCGGGTCGATGTAGACCACGCGCCCCCGCTGCGACGGATCGCTGTACTGGACGGTCGCGCCGAACTGGATCGAGCTGGGCGATCCCTGCCCCCGGCGGTACACCGTCGCCGTCGGGAACGAGGGCGTCACGGTGGTCCCCAGGTAGGCGACCGACACCAGACACGTCGCCCGGTTGCTGGAATCCGTCTTGGAGACCGCCGTCACGATCGTCGAGCCGGTCTTCGAGCCGTCCGCCGGCCGGATCACGCCGTTGTCGTCCACCACCGCGATCAGCGGATCCTCCGTCAGCCACTTCATCTCGTCGTAGGCCGCCACGGTCTTCTGCTTCTCGTTGCTCGCCACGTCGAACACGAACTTCGTCGGCGTGAGCTGCAGCGCATTCTTGACGTTCTGCGCGAGCATCGCGTCGGTCCGGATCCCCAGCGATTCCGGCAGCGGCTTGAACAGCATCGCGCTCTGCGGCGACAGCGAGATCTCGGGCATCATCTCGGCCGGGAAGATCTGCCCGTTGCGCACGGGGATCGTGAACACCGCCGAGTCCTGGCGGCCCGCGAGGTCACTCACCGTGACCTGGACCCGCGTCGTGTAGGTCCCGGGGCTCACGGCCGTCCACTGCACCGACTGCCCCACGCTCGAGTTGAAGGCGCCCGTCACGCTGCCCAGCTCGGCCCACTGGAACGAGATGTTCTGCGCATTGCACTCGACCGTCAGGTTGAGGGTCTTGCGATCGTCGCTCAGGTTGGAGGACCGCTTGCCGAGCACGTACAGACCGCTCGGGGGCAGCTCGGGCGCCGGGGTCG
>JBEIFE010000586.1:0-1620 GCA_040382575.1 Candidatus Sericytochromatia bacterium | reverse complement strand
CTCGACGACCTCGGGCGCGATCTTCCCCGATTCGACCTTGTTGATCACGAGCATGACGGGACGCCCGGCCTTCGCCAGCAACTCGGCCACGTACCGGTCGCCACGTCCAGCCGTCGAGCGGCCATCCACCAGGAACATCACGAGATCGACCTCGGCGAGGGTCTCGACGGCCGACTTCACCAGCTGCTCACCCAGCAAGTGAAGCGGCTTGTGAACCCCCGGAGTATCCACGAGTACGAGCTGGTATCCCTGACCGGTATGCACGCCGCGGATCCGATGACGGGTGGTCTGGGCCTTGGAGGAGACGATGGCCACCTTCTGGCCCACGAGTCGATTCAAGAGGGTCGACTTGCCCACGTTGGGGCGGCCGACGAGGGCCACGAAGCCGGAACGGTGGGACGCAGTCAAAGAGAGGACCTCGCAAGATCGGAAGGAGTGAAACTGAAGGGAAGAAGGTCGGCCAGAGAGCGCGACTCGGGGCCCTCGGCGGTCTCGAGTACGATCTCGATGGCCGGTCCGAACTCCGCAAGAACCTGACGACAGGCCCCGCAAGGGGAGCAGGGACGTGCGCGACTGGCGACGATGGCAATGGACCGGAACCGCGTGACGCCCGCGGCCACGGCCTGATAAAGCGCGACGCGTTCGGCGCACATCGTGAGGCCGAAGCTGGCATTCTCGATGTTACACCCGGTGAATATGCGCCCATCCTCGGCTTCGAGCGCCGCGCCCACCGGGAAGTTCGAGTACGGGGCATAGGCGCGGGCGAGAGCCTCGTGGGCAAGCGCGAGCAGGCTTTCCGGACCACGAGCTTCCCGGTTCATGCGAGTACCTCCTCGGCGATCGCCGGCTCCCCGGTCTCGATCCTCGGTCGGGAGGCAGACCGCGCCATGGCCCTGATCAGCCCCGAGAACAGCGGATGCGGCTTACCGGGGCGACTCTTGAATTCAGGATGGAACTGGCTCGCGATAAAGAAAGGATGGTCCGAGAGTTCGATGATCTCGACGAGACGAGCGTCCGGACTCGTCCCAGAGACCCGCAGACCGCGCTCCGTCGGGCGCTCCAGCAGGGCATTATTCACCTCGAACCGGTGACGGTGCCGCTCGCTGATGAGGTCCGTACCGTACAGACTCTCCGCGAGGGATCCTGGTGCAAGCTTGCACGGATAAGCTCCGAGGCGCATCGTTCCGCCCTTGCCCTCGACCAGCTTCTGCTCGGGGAGAAGATCGATGACCGGGTATGGCGAGCCCGGATCGAACTCGGATGAATTGGCCCCGGAAAGCCCGGCGACGTGACGAGCGAACTCGATGACGGCCGTCTGCATCCCGAGACAGAGCCCCAGGAAGGGGATGCCGTGTTCGCGGGCATGTCGGATGGCGAGGATCTTGCCTTCGATGCCACGATGCCCGAAACCGCCGGGCACGAGGATGCCATCGAGACCCGCGAGCAATCCGGCCGCGTCCTCGGTCTCGAGCGGCCCATCAGCCTGCAGCCACCGGATGTCGACGGCGAGACCCTCGTGAGCGGCCGCGATCCGGACGCTCTCGATGACGGAGCGATAGGCATCCTGCAACTCGATGTACTTACCGGCAATCCCGAGGGTGACGGTCCCGGACGGGTGAT
>JBEIFE010000585.1:0-1627 GCA_040382575.1 Candidatus Sericytochromatia bacterium | reverse complement strand
GCTCCATGAGGATGCCGGTCCTGCGCCGCACGGCGCGGTAGAAGGCATCCATCCGGTACGGCGGTCCGCCCGCTTCCGTGAAGTCGGCTCCGGTCGTGAGCCATCCCTCGTGAGGAACGGCCCGGAGGTCTCCGCTTGCAACGAGAGGTGCGAGGTCGCTGCGGAGCTCGCGCTCGGCGGCTTCCATCATGACCAGCGGTCCCGTGCTGGCCATGGCGAGTTCCAGGGCCTCCCGGTAGGAACCGGCATGGCGGACCACCTGGACGGCCACTCCTCGGCGCGCTTGCTCGAGGGCGAAGTGGCGCTGGTTGGCCAGAACGATCGCGTGCTTCTGCGGGTGGTACGGACGGCGCGCCGGTTTCCAGGCCGACTCCACCACGACGATGCCCGTCCGCTCGGGCGCCTCGCTGGCCAGCGGACCCACCTCGTCCGTGAGCTGATCGTAAGGGACGAATACCCACCGCCTCGGGCCCGGCTCAGCGTTCGTGAGCGAGGAGAGGGTGGCATCGAAGAGGGGCGCAGGATGCACGGGATACCGTCAGCGGGGCCAAAGTTGCCAGGTGCGGACTCCGTCGAGCACGAGCAGGAAAAGTCCCTGGATCAGGACCCCCGTTCCGTGACCTCGCTGTTCAGGACGGTCCGAACTCGCCAGCCAGGCACCCAGAGCCAGGTATCCGACGTCCAGAAGCGCGTTGATCCCGAAGAGTCGTGCGAGGTCCTCCTGGCGGCGTGCTGGATCCTCGACGTTCCCGGGTTGCAAGGCCCCGAAAGCCGCGATTCCCCCGTCGATGGTTCCCCAGGCCAGGGCCTGAGTGGCGATCGCCCGAGCGAAAGGATCCGCGGAGAGGGCGAGCCCCGCGCCGCCAGCGGCGATCGAGAGGACGGACCATGTGCCCAGAGTCACGAGGGTGTCGCGCTGAACTTGCTCCAGCTCCAGCGCAGTCAGGCGCGACCTCGGAGGGACGGACCCCTGTGCCTCTGACTCGGCCGCCATCGCGAACATGGGGGCGGTCAGGATGCAGGCACCAGCCAGCGCGGTCGCGAAAGACGCGCGAATCAAAACGGGAACCCTCATGATGCGGTGGGGCTCTTGCGAATGCAGGCCTGGGCCGGTCCCGGCTGAAGCGGCCCTTCACCAGGAATCCCCGTTTTCACCGCGCAGGCCTTGATGCGTCGGTCTTCCATCGGCTCACTGAGCGCGCGATAGACCAGCCTTTGGCGGTCCAGGAGAGTCATGGAATCGAAGGCGGTCGAAAGCACATGGATGCTGATGTGGTCATCCGTCCCGGCGCGATAGGCCACGGCCACCTCGGCATCCGGCATGAGGCGATGAATGTACGCGGCGATTGCATCGGATGTCACGAGAAACCTCCTCTCTTTCCACCAGGATCTTAGGCGCTCCTCCGGGGAATGGCCAGCCACTCTCGCGGGGTGATTCGCGAGCCTTTCCGGGGCATGATGCGCATGTCCGTTCGAAAGGAGCCCCCGTGCCCGTCGCTTCTCCTTGCATCCGACTTTGCGAGCTCGATGCGACCAGCTCCATCTGCACCGGGTGCGGACGGTCACGCCAGGAGATCGGTCGCTGGACCCTCCTCGACGATGAGGGTCGTCGAACGATCGTCCAGCG
>JBEIFE010000584.1:0-1633 GCA_040382575.1 Candidatus Sericytochromatia bacterium | reverse complement strand
GGCCCTCGGGGCCACGTTCGAGATCCCGGCGGCGATCGCCCGACTACCGGGACTGACCTGTGCCGTGAAGTACGTCTCCCCGGGGGGGACCTTCATGGGCGGCAACCGGTATGGCCAGACGCTCTTCCGGCCTCTGGACGGGGTTCGCTGAACCCGGGACGGTGCTTGCGTCCTCATACAATATCCACGAATTGACCTGTTGACGTTTACCAGCCTACTTGGCACCTTACGGTCGCTCCCGATGACCAGCAAGGAGATAGTCCGCATGCGGTTGACCCCGATCCTCGCGCTCGCGCTCGCCCTGGGCAGCGCCGGGTGTGTCTACATCCCTCTCGGCAAGATCCCCAGCCTCGACGTCACGAGTCTCGCCTCCGGTACGCTCACCGTGAAGATCAAGCCCACCGTCACCGACGGCGGTTATCGCACCCAGGCGATCATCACCCCCTGGACGCGCGCGACCATCCGGCAAGTCATCCTCGACGTCTACAAGCTCGATGGAGCCACCGAGAAGACCGTCCTGCAGACGGTCGAGAACACGACCGCCCCCTACCAGATCAAACTCGGGGAAGGCCAGCTCGATTCCGAGGTCCCCTTCAAGAACCTCGCCCCGAACACCACCTACCGCATCCGCGCCCGGGCTTATTCGAGTGACGAGGCTTCCGAGGCGAGCCTGATCAGCGACGACAAGGTCTCGTTCCTCGATATCGAGGTCAAGACCGACGACCGTCCCGCGACGCAGGCCCTGCCCATCAAGCTGCTCGACAAGCTCTTCTCGGGCCAGGCCTCCAGCCCGCTGAACATCGAGAACGGCGAAGTCCGCGACATCGACGAAAGCCTCGAACTCGGCAAGTCGAAGCACAGCGATCCGACCTGAGGAGGGTGAGATGAACCATCCGAACTGGATCCACCCCCTCGGCCTCCTGCTCGCCACCCTGCCGCTCGTGGCGTCCTGCCAGGGCCAGACGAGCCCCACCGGGGCAACGGCTCCCCGCACCGCCACCGTCCACCTCACGCCCGCATGGCAGACCGGCCGCCTGACTCAGGCCATCGTCGAGCCCTGGTCGTTTGCAAACGTCGCCACGCTCGAGGTCGTCCCGATGCGCTGGTCCGAGGCGGACCAGGCCTACTTCCCGTTCGCTCCAACAAACGATGCGACGGTCAGCCTCGAATCCGCGGACAAGGTGGCCGTCTCTATCAAGGCGAGCCGCACCGCGAAGGGGACTCTCTCCTTCACGAATCTGCGCCCCATGACGAAGTATCGCTTCCAGGCCCGAGCCGTCAACGCCGATAACCAGACGATCTCGGACCTCGCCAGCTCCTCGCGGGACCTCGAGATCGGCCTGGAGACGGCCCCCGTAATGGCCCAGATCCCCGTGCGCCTCCTTGACCGAACCTTTTCCGCCACGAGTTCCATCCTTCTGAAACAGAAATCGGCCATCAGGAACTTCGACCGAATCCTCGTCGGACTATACAAGCCGGGCGGCCTCGAGGCGATCCCGGGAGCCACCGCCTCTTTCCCTAACTGTGCCAGCAAGCTCTACCTATCGAACCTGCCCCCGAACACAGGGTTCTGGGCCAAGGCTGAAGCCCTCGACGCGTCCGGCAACGTGCTGTCGACGGCCACCAAGAGCCT
>JBEIFE010000583.1:0-1634 GCA_040382575.1 Candidatus Sericytochromatia bacterium | reverse complement strand
GTACGACGGCACGACCGCGGCGTTCGTCTCTTCGGTGCCGACGGGGCTCACTACGCCCATCGGCGTCTATCCACTCGAGAACGGCGAGTGGCTGTACACCGGCTTCAGCGGCACCAGCGCCCGGGTCCGTGCGGTGAATCCGAAGACGGGCAAGGAACGGGTCATCGTGACCACGACGGGCTCGGCCTTCCGGAGCATCGAGCCGTTCGATCCGGTGGTCATCAACCCGTGTCCCGGCGACGTCGACGGCAGCCGCCGGGTCGACGCGGCCGACCTGACGACGATGCTCGGGGCATGGGGCCCGTGCCCGGACTGCCCCTCGGACATCGACGGCGACGGCGAGGTGGCGGCGTCCGACCTCACGGTGCTGCTCGGGGCGTGGGGGCCATGCCCGCTGCTCTGGGCGACCGAGCTTGAGTTCGCCCCCGACCCGTCGATCGTGACCGACGAGGCGCTGCGCTCGGCCATCGCGGCGACGGGCTGGCCGTGGCGGGTGCGCGACATCCAGAGCCAGATCGAGATGGTGCTCATCCCCGCGGGCACCTTCGACATGGGCTGCTCGCCCTCGGACGCGTGGGCGTGCTTGGGACACGAGTTTCCGGTCCACACCGTCACGATCTCGAAGCCCTTCTATCTCGGCCGGTACGAGGTGACGCAGGGGCAGTGGACCGCGGTGATGGGGGTCAATCCGTCCTTTCACGTTGTCCCCAACCAGTTTGTCCCGTCGAGTCAGGTTCCCTTCCGTCCGGTCGAATCGGTCTCGTGGGACCAAATCCAGCCGTTCCTTGCCGAGACGGATCTCCGGCTGCCGACCGAGGCGGAGTGGGAGTACGCGTACCGGGCGGGTACGCAGACGGCTTTCCACTCGTTCCCGGGGTATCCGAACGGGACGAACGACGACACGCTGTACGGGAACATCGCGTGGTTCGGGGGGTGCTGCCAGGAGGGTAACGGGGCGGACTTCACATGGCCGGTCGGCCTGAGAGCGGCGAACGGCTTCGGCCTGCACGACATGAGCGGGAACGTCTGGGAGTGGGTCAACGACTGGTACTCGCCGACCTACTACGCGTCCTCGCCGCTGATCGATCCGCCCGGGCCTCCGACGGGTCAGTGGCCGCCCGGTTCTCCCTATCCGTCCCACGTGCTCCGCGGCAACTCGTACTACTGGACTTCCCGCGACGGCCGAGCTTCGGCCCGAGGAGCCAACAACTCGGGCACGGGGAGTGATGGCTTCCGTGCCGCTCGAAATCCTTGAGAAGATCGGCGACCGAGGTCGCGGGGAGCGGGTCGGAGACCGAGGTCGCGGGGAGCGGGTCGGCGACCGAGGGGTGTGGTTCCCGGACGCGGTTGGCCGGCAGGGGCTGGGTCTGAGCGAGCCGAGCCCGGACCGCGTCAATCGCGGGGATTCCCGCTTGGAGAGGTCGGTTCCGGGGCGTACCTTCGGGAAATGAGTCCGTCGTTCCGTGTCCGTCGTGCGGTGGTCGCCTTGGGTCCGCTCGTGGTGTCCGGCCTCGCCGCCGCCGGCGGGGATCCGGCACCGGTGCTGCTGATCCCGGATTCCTTCCGAGAGAACATCTGGGCGTTCAGCCCGGTCGACGGGGCGCTGATCTCGAACAACTACGTTCCGAACAACG
>JBEIFE010000582.1:0-1635 GCA_040382575.1 Candidatus Sericytochromatia bacterium | reverse complement strand
GCGCCACACCCCGCGCAGCGGGTGCTGACCCTCGCGGCCCTCGCTGGCCCCCCTGCTGCGCCGGGGTTCCTGCCGTCGCGAGTCTCCCTCGCCGCCTTCCCCGCCCTCGGCCTTCTGCCGGGCCATGTCCTGGCGCGCCTGTGCCATCAGGGCCCCCGCCTGGGCGGCCACGGCCCGGTCCTGACCGGACGGGTCCGACGGCGCGAGCGCCGCGCGCTGGATCTGCCGGGCCTTCTCGATCGTCTCTTCGGGCGTCTTGCCGGGCGAGGTGTCGATCTGGACCTCGCCGCTCGTCGCGTACCGCTGGCCATCGGGCCCCTGCACGTACCCATAGGTCGCGCCGCCCATCGCAAGGCCGCCGCCAGCCGCCAGGTGCGCGGCCTCGTGCGCCCGGACCCGCTGATCGATCTGCTTGAGTTTCTCGACCTGGGCCTTCTGCTCGGGCGCGAGGTCGTTGCCGGCCTTCGCCGGATCCCGGGGGCCTCGACGCGCCGCTTCCGCGGCCTCGTGCGCCTGCTCCGCGGCGTGGTCGTGGTCAGGCCCCCCACCTTGGCGCGGCCTACCCCACGAGCCGGGGTCCATCCGGAGATCGGTTCGAGACGCGATACGCATCGGGGTTCCTCCCTGCCCGATCTTCATACCCCATCTCCCGGGGTCTTGCTCCGTCCATCGACGCGCTTGCCGCGACCTCGCCTGACGGGCCGCATCCGGTGTCGTTCCAGGCTGCGCCTCTGGAGGTCGGTCAAGATCCAGGCCAGGCCTCCCCCGATTCCGCCGTGCACGAGCCAACCGCCCACGGGATATCCTGCCGTCACGGCATTCCCGACGGTCCACAGGGCGAGCCCTGCGCCGTGTAGCGTCACGAGCAGGGCATAGCCTCCCCACACGGTGAGCAGGTAGAAGGCGCACCCCAGCAAGTAAAGCGACAGACTGACCAGACATCCTCCGCATCCGCCTCGACTCTCGCGGGTGCCTTCGGGTAAGCCCATCCCGATCCGGTCCATTCCCCAGCTCACGAACCCGCGCTGGCCGGAGAGCCAGCCTGCGAACAGGCACACGCATGTCCAGATGGGGGCGAAGAATTCGGCGTACCAGGAGCCTGCTGCGAAGTTCTCGGATTGGAACCTTTCGGCGTCCGGAGGCATCATCCCGAGGGCGTGTGGAAGCGCCAGACCTGCGGTCATCAGGCCCCAAGTCAGGGCCATTCGACGGGCCCGCCTTCTGGCAACCAGGGCCTGCCGCCAGGTTCTCAGCGGTCCATCCGGATCCAGGCCACGACAGAGGAACTGCTCCCCGAACCGGAGCGCGCAGGCCTCCATGCCGAGGTGCTCGAGACCTTCGAGCGCCTCGAGGACGAGCGCAGGTTCCCGGATGCGCCAGGCCACGAGGTCGGCGGGGTTGACGTGTGCCCAGATCCTCAGGAGATGCCGGGTAGCCGCACGAGCCTCTCGGTTCGGGTTCTCGCCCCCATGTCTCTCGAGCGACCGGATGAGGTCGTGCACTTCCTCGCCGGAAAACGACGCTCGCTCCGTCGGGTTAGCCTCCGTTCCGGGTGATGGTTTCGAGGCTTCGAGCAGATGGTCCCGGGCCCTGGCCAGGTCCCGGAGGAGTTTCACTCGCTCGGCGGGGCTCACG
>JBEIFE010000581.1:0-1643 GCA_040382575.1 Candidatus Sericytochromatia bacterium | reverse complement strand
GTGGGCGCCCTGACGCTCGCGCTGGCCGCTGGAGCCACCCCCGTCGAGGCGACGCTCGTCGCGAACCTGGCTGCCAGCCAGGTCGTGCGCCGGTTCGGTACGGCGACCGTCACGCTCGAGGAACTGCACGAGGCGATCGCCCAGTTGCCGGGGCAGTCGGTCGTGATCGCCGAGGCAAGAGCGTGACGATGGCCGTGAGTTCCACTCCCCCTGCTGGCTGCTACACGCTCGATACGGTCGAACCTGCTGCTCGCTCCTGGCAGAGGCAGGGCCGCACGGTCTTCACCAATGGTTGTTTCGATCTGCTGCACGTGGGGCACCTGCGATACCTGCAGGCGGCACGGTCCCTGGGCGATCGCCTCGTGGTGGGCCTCAATTCCGATGCCTCCGTGCGGGGTCTCAAGGGTCCCGAGCGCCCGCTCGTCACCGAGTTCGAGCGTGCCGAGATGTTGCTGGGTCTGTCATGCGTCGATGCCGTGGTGATCTTCGACGAGCCGACCGCTGAACGTGCCATCCGCGTCATCCGGCCATCCCTGTATGCCAAGGGCGGAGATTACCGCCCCGAAACCCTGCCCGAGACCCCCGCTGTGGTGACCGGTGGCGGCGAGGTCGTGATCCTGCCCTTTGTCGAGGGACGTTCCACCTCGGCCCTGGTCGCACGCATGAAGTCGTGATGGCCGCTCGGAATCGGGAGCAGGGTTGACGGCTAGTCGATGAGGAGATCCAGGTCTCCCGAGTCATCGACCGTGACCTTAACGTTTGCGCTCTGGGCGCCGTCGAGGGTCGTGCCCGTGATGGTCACGCTGCCCGTGGATTGACCGACCACCTGGACTTTCCCGGTCACGTCCACCGTGACCCGATCGGCATGGCTGGAACTCCACGTCACCAGTCGGGTCATCGGGTTTTCGTCCTCGCTCACGAGTCGTGTTCCATTCGAGAACAGGACCCGTGCGTGGACTCTCGCCTCACTGGGGCCGAGAGGCACGCTCCCGGATGCGACGGGTAATCTCAGGACCAGGGTGCTCTGGTGGCTCCACGGATTGACTGTACCGAAGGTCACCTCGACACCTGCCGCCGGATAGCATGAGTAGAGATTCACCGTCCGGGTCGGGTCAAAGACGGCACAATCGATCACCGGTTCGGTCGTGGCGGCAGGACCTGGTGAGGTGGAAGCCGGGGAACGGGTGGGCGGATCGCTTGAAGCAGTCGGTCGACCGGATGGATAGGGCACGATTCCCCCCATCACCTCGTCTGGACTGTCTTCATCAGTTCTGCCTTCATAAGGCGTTCCCGTCACGGTCGGTGCTGGCGCAGCGAACTGCACGCATCCCGCCATCAGCAGCAAAACCGTCAGATGGGATCCGAACCAGCGCACGATCGGCCACCTTGCTCGTCCAGCCGCTTCCAAAAGAGGTGTTCCCTCGGCGAGCAGGCTTCAATCGTGACAGGTCTCACCGGCTCATGGGCCGCCCTTGCGGAACAATGGACGCGAGTGAACCGTTGAAAGGAACAGCGCCCATGGCAATACCGGTCCGCAGCCGCTTCAATCCCCTGGATACCGTGATCGTCGCGGCCCTGCTCGTGGGCCTTCTCGGCTTCGGGCTGTCCCGTGCCGGTCTGGCCGGAGTCGATCAGAAGCGGAC
>JBEIFE010000580.1:0-1643 GCA_040382575.1 Candidatus Sericytochromatia bacterium | reverse complement strand
TGCCAGTATCACCCCATCTCCGGCTCCGGGGAACCCTGGCGACCCGATGGGACCAGATCCCGGAGAGTCCATCCCCTACAAACCTGAGATCCTCTACGATGACCCGGGCAAACTCGCTTGGTGGGACGGCCAGGACGTCTTCACCCACCACCTGTTCGGTTTCACCCGGAACGGGGTGAAAAGCAGCTTCGTCTGGGTGCCCCGGTTCCGGGCCTACCAGCTGATCCATCCGGAGAACTGTGACACGCTCCACGTCGGTACCCCTGTCGGGACATGGGTGGCCCGCCAACCATCCAGAGGACTGAAGGGGAAGGACTGGATAGCCGAGACCTTCGGGGGCTTCTATGCCGGCCAGTTCGAAGCCTGCCGGGAAGATGCCATACCGGGTGAGCTCGAACCCGCAAACGGGGGAGCCGGAGCCACTGCCGGTGCGGCCGGGATGTTCAAGGTGGCCGAGGGTTGCGTCCCCTGGACGGGAGTCACGTGGCAAGAAGCCGTGAACGTCTGCGCCGCCTACGATCCGTACTGCCACCTGATGGAGGACGAGGAATGGACGGCCCTGGCGGTCTGGTCGATGATCACCGGCGTGACCGTGCGAGGCAACAACCACTACGGGGCGGATATCGAGGCCAGTGAACTGACCTTCTACGGGGATCCGACCCTCGTGGGCGGACGGTCTTTGACCGGAACGGGCCAGGACCGTTCGAGGGGATTCCTCGATGAAAGCAACCCCACCTCCCATACCGGTCGGGTCATCGGGGTATTCGATCTGCATGGGAACGTCGCCGAATGGACGGCGACCGTCGGCGGTGTGGCGGGTTCGACGTGGTACCACCTCGACGGGAACGCCGTGCCCGTATCGATGCCCCGGGGCGGTGAGATCCAGAGTCTGAGCACCGACCCGCTCATCCGGCGCCTCGGGCTGCCCGGGACCACGGCCATCGGAAACGGGTTTTCACCGACGGGCGGCTTCGGTGGAGACCTCTTTCCTGCCAGTACTGCTCAGCTGGCCCAGGGCCTCACCCATGCCCTGCGGGGTGGGAACTGGAATGGTCTGTCGCACGCGGGAATCTGGAATCTCGATCTCCAGTGGCCGGGTCAGCACCTCGAGGGGGAGGTCGTCGGGTTCCGACCGGTGCTGCGGTACGACCGGTAGCCGATTGGCCACGGCGCACCTCCACGATCCTCGGCGCGCTTCAGGGGGCTCCGGCCAGGATCGCCTGCGCGGCGCGTACGCCGGAAAGCCAGGCCCCCTCGATGCGCTCGCCCCAGGCATCCCCGGCGAGGAAGAGCCCTTCAGAAGCCTGACACGGCGCCGTGAGGGTCCGGACGGGACGCGCATAACGCCAGCGATGAGCCTGGACGACCAGAGGGGCGGCCTCGAAGTCCGCCCCGAGGGCACGCGAGGCTGCGGCCAGCACATCCCGGACGATTGCCGTCCGATCGGCATCGAAGTTCGCCGCCGACCAGTCGGCCCGGGCATGGAACACCCAGGTCTCGAAGGGGGCAGTATCGCGCTTCGAACTGTCGCGATAGGCCCGATCCAGGACAGATTCGTGCTCGAAGCGAAACGCATCCGGCGGCACGGATGAAGGGGATGCTCCCGGGCGGTAGACGGCCATGACCGCCCAGACGACGTCATA
>JBEIFE010000579.1:0-1649 GCA_040382575.1 Candidatus Sericytochromatia bacterium | reverse complement strand
GGGGCAGTCCTGCATTACACGAAGTTCGATCCGGGAACCCGCAACCAGAGTGCCTTGCTGCAGCAGGTTCCCTTGCTCCCGGATGACATCACGGATCTCGAACGTTTCCTCGAAGCCCTCACGCCTGCCGCTCCCTAGCGGCCTGGAAAGGTGAATCCCATGTCCCGCGTGAACCGGGTCTGTCGCGTGTTCAGCCTGATCCTCGCCCTTGCCGGGTGTTTCGGACCCGGGACCCCCGGGGGACCCGGGGTTTTGGCCTCCACCCCC
Source organism: Candidatus Sericytochromatia bacterium (assembly GCA_040382575.1). Classification (GTDB taxonomy): domain Bacteria; phylum Cyanobacteriota; class Sericytochromatia; order S15B-MN24; family UBA4093; genus JAYKJE01. Next base: position 1,382 of record JBEIFE010000579.1, on the reverse strand, counting down.
CCCAGCCCGCCATCCGAGTCACCGGCCTCGGTTCCGCGCCTCGTCATCGAGCCCGGATCCGTCTCGCTGGCGCTGGCCCCGCCCCGGGGAGCGACACCCCTGTATCCCCGCTCGGCCCAGCTCACGGTATATCGGGTCACGCCCGGGGGGCGCGAGAAGCTCGAGGATGGCCTGACATGGGTGTCGGCCGATTCCGACCGGGCCGCGGTCGATCAGCAGGGTTTCGTGGTCTCGGGCCTCGAGGCGGGCACCGTCCCGATCCGGGTGAAACACGGTCCCTCGGGCCTGGAAGCGCGGATTGACATTCAGGTGGAGGATCTCAGCGGTGCGCAGATTTCGTTCGAGTAGTGCGCTCCTGAAGGGGTTTCTCGCCGTCGGCCTGCTCGCGGGCTGTCGCTTTCCGGTTTCCGGAATCGGGACCTCGTCACCGCCTTCCCTCGCCGGTTCCCCGGAATCCGGATTGGCCGGATTGCCCGTGGCGCGGTCGTCGGGTGCCGGGATCCGCGTGGTCCTGACGTGGCCCGATCGACAGGTGCAGGCGCTCGATCCAGCCGCGAGTCGCGTGGTCTTCCGGGTCTACCGGGCAGAGGGCCTGGCGAATGGTGCCGAGCTGGACGACGATGACGAAGTGGCGGCCGGTGCCGAGGACGACGATGCTCCCGTCTACGAAACGACCGTCGATCGCCCGGCCGGGGGAGGCACGCAGGTCGTCGATCTGGGACCCATCCGTTCCGTCGGCCCCCACGATCTGTCGGCCAGCGTCCTCGATGCCTCGGGCAAGGCGCTGTCCGGCGGCGGTTCACACCTCGATCTGGTGCGCAACCAGCTCGCCACGGCCTCGATCCGCCTGACTGGGGCCGAAGAGCCTCATCTGGTCGGGCATTACCCGCCCGTGGCTCTCCCCGGTCAGACCGTGACGCTGTACGGGGCTGGGCTCGAGGACGATGACCAGGTCTTCGCGCTGGGGTCGCAGGTGGCGACGGGCGAGATCGAGGTGCTCGACGGGGCGATCGCCCGCGTCGTCGTGCCCCCCGACGCCACCCGGTCGTTCTGGCAGGTTGCCGAGAAGGACGAGCCGGACGAGGTGGCGACGTCGAGCCAGCCCTTCACGACCATTCGCGGGCTGCGCTGGAAGACCACACCGCCCACCCGTTCCTTCCTGCGGGCTCGCCTTGCCCTCGAACTCGAGGCCCTCGACGATGCCGGCCAGCCGATCCGGCCGTTCGAGGCTCGCTGGATTCCCTGGGAACTCGAGCAGGAGCGCTGCCTCGACTGTGACCGCTATCCCCTCGAGCGCGAGGAGGGCGAGGTCGTTTCCCGCTGCACCGGCGGCCTGTTTTGTCCGGCTCAGAGCAAGCAGGCTCTGATCCATTTTTCCTCGC
>JBEIFE010000578.1:0-1650 GCA_040382575.1 Candidatus Sericytochromatia bacterium | reverse complement strand
CAGAAAAATCGGACGCCGTCCGAGTATATCGACCGGGGCTGGTCGACGTCTGGCCGTGATATCTTGCGATAGCCGGACCTGGTCCAGGGTCCGTGAATCTCTGTCGAAGAATGGATATGTGGTACCCCATGACGCGTATTATCGCACCGCCCCCTCGACCTGACGGCGAAAAAATCAAGGGTCCAGCGTCCTACTTTCCGAGTATCGAGGCCACCTATGGACGCCCCATGCAGGACTGGCTGGACCTGTCGGTCGAACTCCTCGGACGACATCCTCACATGGAGGCAGTCGCCATTCTCAAGTCGGGACACGGCCTCGGCCACGGACATGCCAACGCGATCGTCGCCTATGTGAAGGCCGAACTGGCGAAGCGACGTGGTTGACCGTGGCCCGATCTGTGGTCTCAGACTGGCCCCTGCCTCTGCCGGAGGGCGGGTCAGCGTGACCCCGCCATCGGTACTCCATCAAAGAAAACGCCCCGTTGGGGCGACCACCGGGGCAATTCTATGGAATGCTAGCGCAAGCGATCAGCGCCTACTTTGCTAAGCTCCGCGTGCTGGACTCGAACCAGCGACCTAGTGATTAACAGTCACCCGCTCTACCGACTGAGCTAACGCGGAATACCGCCGACCGTGTCGACGTTAACGTTGTACCAAGGCCTCACGAGCTTGTCAAGCAACCCCCGTGATGCGCTCGTGACGCCCTTTCCGGTGGCCATGCTACAATCGGGTTCGTCCCCCCTTTCACGTGGATGTCGCATGCCCGGAACTGCCGCACTCCAGCGCGCTCGTCAGCAAGCGCGCTACCGCCGCCGCCGCCAGACGGTGCTTCTCAGCTTTTGCCTGGTCATGGGCTTTGCGGGTGCCAGTTTCGGTCTCGCCTCGCGCGACTGGTTCACCGGGGCGCCGAAATTTCCCTGGTTCTCCACGGACCTCGGCTTTCACGACCTTCTCGTCGTCGGCATCGATGACAGTTATGATCCCCGGGGTCGTCGCATCGACACCGACCGTGCCCGGACCGATACGCTGCTCCTCGTCCGCATCCGTCCCCAGGACCGGCGCGTGTCCGTGCTCTCCATTCCCCGCGACACCCAGGTTCTCGTCCCGGGGTATGGGACGGAGAAGATCAATGCCGCCCATGCTCTCGGGGGCATCGAGCGCACCACCGAGGTCGTCGAGAGTCTGACGGGCGTCGAGGTCGAGCGTACCGTCAGCATCCGCCTCAGCCAGGCGATTCGCTTTCTCGATGATCTCGGTGGCGTGAAGGTATACGTCGAGCATCCGATGCACTACGACGATCGCACCGCCAAGCTGGCGATTCATCTGGAGCCGGGCTGGCACCAGCTCACGGGCAAAGAAGCGGTCGGATTCGCGCGCTTCCGACACGACGCCCTGGGGGACATCGGTCGGGTCGCTCGTCAGCAGAACCTGATTCACGCCATCCAGCGCAAGCTTTTCGATCCGTTGACCTGGTGGCGCCTGCCCGCTCTCGCGCGGTCTGCTCGTGCCATCTTCGACACGACCATCACCGGGGATGAGATCCTCAAGCTCGCGAAGTTTGCACACGACCGTCCTACCGTCAGCTACATGACGCTTCCGGGTGATTTCGGGCATGGCGGGTTCTGGATTCCCAGCATCTCGCGCATCGCGT
>JBEIFE010000577.1:0-1653 GCA_040382575.1 Candidatus Sericytochromatia bacterium | reverse complement strand
GACGAGGAGATGGTGCGCTCCCGCGAAGAGAACATTCGCGATCGCCTCCGGAACGTCCGCAAGGTCGACTTCCAGGCCTCGCCCAAGATCCAGCCTGGCGGGGTGTTCATCGAGACGGCGTCGGGCACGGTCGACGCCCAGATCCGCACCCAGCTCTCCGTGATCCAGGAAGCCTTCGACGCGGTCCGCCGCGAGTACGACAAGCCCACCTGACCCGGGAGGTCTCCCCCATGGCCGTCGAATCCCGTTCCTTCTCGTACGAGGCTTATTCCTTCGCCCTCCAGGACACCGTCCCCATCCGGGCGCGGGGGCAGGTCGTGCAGCTCATCGTACTCGTCATCGAGGCCGTTCTCCAGGGCGTGCGCGTCGGAGAACTCTGCTACATCTACTCGATCGACCGATCCCGCGTCTTCCCCGCCGAGGTCATGGGCTTCAAGGCCCGCCGCGTCATGCTCATGCCCCTCGTCGAGATCGAGGGACTGGGCGCCGGTTGCGAGGTCGCCGCCACGGGCCGGATGGTCTCGGTCAAGGTCGGCCCGGGCCTCCTCGGGCGCGTCGTGGATGGCCTCGGAAACCCCATCGACGGCAAGGGCCCCCTCATCGCCGAGACCACCTACCCGCTCATGAACCCGCCCCCCAACTCGATGACCCGCAAGCGTATCGACACCGTCATGCCCACGGGCGTCCGTGTCATCGATAGTTTTCTCACCCTGGGCGAGGGCCAGCGCATCGGCCTCTTCGCGGGTTCTGGCGTGGGGAAATCGACCCTGCTCGGTCAGATCGCCCGCAACTGCAAGGCCGACATCTCCGTCCTGTGCCTGGTCGGAGAGCGCGGCCGCGAGGTCCGCGAGTTCATGGAGGAAAGTCTCGGGGAGGAAGGTCTCAAGCGTTCGGTCGTGGTGGTCGCCACCAGCGACACATCGAGCCTCATGCGCTTCAAGGCCCCCCTCGTCGCCTCGAGCATCTCGGAGTACTTCCGCGATCAGAACCTCCGGGTCTTCCTGATGATGGACTCCATGACCCGCTTCGCCATGGCCATGCGCGAGATCGGTCTCGCCATCGGGGAACCCCCTGCCCAGAAGGGCTACACCCCCTCGGTCTTCGCCCTCATCCCGAAGCTCCTCGAGCGCGCCGGCACCAGCGACAAGGGCTCCATCACGGCCATCTACACCGTCCTCGTGGACGGCGGCGACATGGACGAGCCCATCGCGGACTGCGTCCGCGGCGTCCTCGACGGCCACATCGTCATGCTCCGCTCCATCGCCTCGCAGGGCATCTTTCCGGCGATCGACGTCCTCCAGAGCGTCAGCCGACTCATCCAGTTCCTGGCCACCAAGGAGCACTATCGCGCCCAGATGAAGGTCCGTCAGATCATGGCCGACTACAAGGAGGTCCAGGACCTCCTGAACATGGGCGCCTACGTCCGCGGCACGAATCCGAACTTCGACAAGGCCATCTCCCTCTGGGACCAGATCAAGAGCTTCCTCAAGCAGGGCATCCACGACAACGACCCCTACGAGCAGACCATCAAAACCATACTCATGCTCGGTTCCGACACCTCCGCCGCCTCCATGTTCGGGTGACGGTCCGGGCGGGGGGATTTGCGGCTTTCGTCCTCGGCCCCGTGCCTCACGTACCTCCGGGTACGCTGCG
>JBEIFE010000576.1:0-1667 GCA_040382575.1 Candidatus Sericytochromatia bacterium | reverse complement strand
TATCGCTACAGACCCCAGATGGATGGAGACCGGACCTCGAGAGGCTTCGCCAAAGCCGCTCCCCGAGACCAGGACGGTGGTACCTGGCAATCCATGGTCAGGCGACACTCCGGAGACAACGGGCGCCGCGACCGGCCTTCGAAGTTGAAGAACAGCAGCAGCCATCTCGTTTGCTCGAACGAGAAGTTCGGCTCCTCCGGAGGCTACCAGCCCACCACCCGCAGCGTAAGCTTCAACGGACAGGCGATAGGGCCCCGGTCTGAGATCGGGGAAAGGAAGCGTAACCTCGGAATCGTCAACCCGATCGAGTGACCGGCCTACCACGACGAGCCCCTGGATATCGGACAGAACGATCTTGAGAGCGCTTGCGCGCCTGAGAAGCCCTTGAGTGGCACGGGGTGGCCAGCGAAAACGAAACAGGACGCCGCCAAGGCGAGTACGCTCGACCCTGGCAAGCGGTTCAGCGGAGGGCGGCAGAGAGGTGGCCGGCAGCCGTGACGTCACCGGACACCCCCAGAGTCCACCCGCCGCCACGATGACCGTTACCGGATGTAACACCATCCGACGAAACGGTCGAGACACGGGCCCGTCAAGGAACGGTGACACGAGCGATGGCCAGCTCATCCGAGACGATCAGTTCACTCTCGGGGCGTGGCCCGACACTCTTACCCACCAGGATGACGTCCTCACCGGAAGCCTTCGCCGTGTACTTACCGCTGGTCCCGAAATTCCCCACCCGTGGAATTCCACTGGAGGCCACACCCGGATTGGCACCATCGAGGACGATCACGTTGACCTTGTTTCCGGGGAAGGGAGTGATCTCCAGGTTATCGGCGCCGAACGCTTTCAAGACGAAGTCCTTGGTCCCGCCAGCTGCAACCGTCGCCGTCGCGGGCGAGAGCGTCACCTTGTTGATGCGCTTGAACTCACCGCTCGCCGGAGCGAGAGTCTGACCTGCAGACGTGACCTGGACGGTTCCCCCCGTGAGGTTGGCAGGCACCTGGAAATAGAGATACGTCTGGCCCGGAACGGCACCCGACTCGCGACGGGTGACCGTGACGGGCGTTCCTCCGACCGTGATGGTGGCATTGGCGGCCACTCCCTCGCACGTCACCATGACGTCGCGGCCCGCCCAGTCTGCATGCGCGCTCAGTTCGATGACCTTGAAGGGAGTCACCTGAGCAACGGAGAGGACTTCACTCTGTCGGATATTCTTGCGTACCGTGACCGAGGTGTTGACGACGATGTCCGATCCGAACGACTTCTTGGCACGCGCCTCGATCGCGTAATCACCCGGGGCGATATCCTTGAACTCGAGATTGGTCTCGTCGAAGCGGTCGATGCTTCCATTATTGACGCTATAGATGCTCGGCGTTAAATTACCGAGTTTGATGGAAAGTTCGCGGATCTGATCGGACAGACCCTCGACCGAGAAGGTCAAGTTCGATCGGTCCGACACCCTGACCGGAAATGAACGGCTTGCGGGGAGACCATTGGACGCGAGCCCCACACTCTCGACCCAGACGTTCGTGATGCCTGCCCGCTCACGCGTCAGCAGTTGAGTTCCGCTCGCCAGCAGCAAGGTCTGATCGAAGCCAGCCAGTCGAAACGCGGTGGACGGTCCGGTAGCACTCACGTTGACACGAGCCTCGACATCGAGTGACGTC
>JBEIFE010000575.1:0-1673 GCA_040382575.1 Candidatus Sericytochromatia bacterium | reverse complement strand
GCCAGCTCGAGAAGATCGACATGCTCGATTTTGCCGATGTGGTCGTGCTCAACAAGTTCGACAAACGAGGGGCCGAGGATGCGCTCCGGGATGTCCGCAAGCAGGTCCAGAGGGCCCAGCGACGCTTCGACGAATCACCGGAAGACATGCCCGTCTTCGGGACGGTGGCCAGCCAGTTCAATGATGCCGGTACGAGCTGGCTCTACGTGAATCTCATCGAGACTCTCCGTCGCAAGCTCGGGTTGGACTGGGAATCCAGCTTGCAGGTCACGGAGCGTGACAGCCGGAGGCAGGCCATCATCGGACCGGAGCGAGTCCGGTATCTCGCCGAGATCGCCGATACCGTGCACCTCGTGAGGACGCGTGCCTGCGAGGAGGCGTCCAGCGCCCGTGATGCCTACGGGTGTCATCTCGTTCTCCGGCAATTGGGGGACGAGGTCCCTTCGATGGCGCAGTTCTACGCTCCAGAGGCGCTGGTCGATACGACCGTGGATGCGGCCATCCTGACACTCCGACAGCGTTACCAGGAAGCGCTACGAGGGCTGAGCCCGTCATCCCACGAGCTTCTGAAGGCCTGGCCGCAACTTCGGACCTCGTATACGTCTCCCGAACAGTCCTATACGGTACGTGGCACGACGCATGCGATCCAGAACCACACCACATCGCTTTCCGGTCTGGCCATTCCCAAGATTGCCCTCCCTCGCTTCCAGGACTGGGGGGATATCCTCTACTGGCTGCTGACCGAGAATGTTCCGGGGCGCTATCCCTTCACGGCAGGGGTGTTCGAATACAAGCGCCAGGGTGAGGATCCCACCCGGATGTTTGCCGGAGAAGGCACGCCCGAACGAACCAACCGTCGCTTTCACTACGTCTCGGCAGGACAGCCCGCAGCGCGCCTTTCCACGGCCTTCGACAGCGTCACCCTGTATGGAGAGGACCCGGCCACGCGACCGGATATCTTCGGCAAGATCGGCAATGCGGGAGTCTCGGTCTGCACCCTCGACGATGCCAGGAAGCTTTACTCGGGATTCGACCTCTGTTCCCCGACCACTTCCGTCAGCATGACGATCAACGGTCCTGCTCCGGTCCTGCTGGCTTTTTATCTGAACGTCGCCATCGACCAGCAAGTCGAACGTCATCTGCTCGAGACGGATGGATGGATGGCTGCCGAGGAGCGTATCCGGGAACATTTCACGTCGAGAGGACTTTCCGTACCCGTCTATCGCGGTGTGGACGTGCCGGCGGGTGATCGTCTGTTCGGACTCCGGTTGCTGGGCGTGACGGGGGATCTGCTGGTCGAACCCGAGGTGTATGCCGAACTGCGCAAGAAGGCTTTGCAGGCCGTGCGTGGCACCGTGCAGGCGGATATCCTGAAGGAAGATCAGGCCCAGAACACCTGCATCTTCTCGACGGAATTTGCCCTGCGGATGATGGGGGACATCCAGACGTTCTTCATCGACGAGGGAATCCGCAATTACTACTCGGTCAGCATCAGCGGGTATCACATCGCCGAGGCAGGCGCGAATCCCGTGACACAACTGGCCTTCACGCTCGCCAATGGCTTCACCTATGTCGAGTATTATCTCGGCAGGGGCATGGCGATCGACGCATTCGCTCATAATCTGAGTTTCTTCTTCTCGAATGGACTCGATCCGGAGTACACCGTTCTCGGT
>JBEIFE010000574.1:0-1674 GCA_040382575.1 Candidatus Sericytochromatia bacterium | reverse complement strand
CCTGCCTCGGCTGTCGAATGGGTTGACGGCCTCGGATTGTCCCGCTAGCAGCGTGCTATCAGGGGGCCAATCATCGGGTGGATCGACCGGATCTTCCGGTGGGTCGTCCGGGTCCAGCAGCGTGTCTTCCGGTGGGTATTCGGGAGGGTATGCGGGAGGTGGCGTGGGCGGGTCCTACCCCGCTTCAGGGGGGAATTCGTCCTATCCGGATGCAAGTCCAGATACGCCGTCCACGGTTCCTGCCAGTACAGAAAAGTCCGGCAAGACAGGGAAGAGCAAGAAGAGCAAAAAGAGCAAGAAGCGCAAGAATGCTCCGGCAAACAAGCAACTGACGGGTACGGGCAAGCCATTCAAGATGCCCGATTCGACCAAAGCTTTTACAAATTACTTGATGGGCAAGATCGAGCCCATGGAAAAGGGGCAGATGAATGCCCTGGAGGCGGAGTTCGGAAAATTCAAGGGCAAGGGTCTGAATACGAAGCCAACGGAAAGAGTCGGTCCGATGGGTGGGACCTTGCTTCACAAGGCCTATGACGCGCTGGCCGCAGGTGACATCAAGACCGCTCAGAAGGCCTACAGCGAGGCTCAGAAAACGGTATCTCCCGTCATGCTGGACCTGGATGGCGATGGCAAACTCGGGACCACCGGAGTGTCAACGGCCAAGAACCGGATCGACGGGCAGGTCGGCAAGACCGTCTCGTTCGACATCGACGGGGATGGCAAGAAGGACCAGATCGAGTGGATGAAGGGCGGCGACGGCATGCTCGTCGACGATCGGGACGGGGGCGCCACCGCGGCCATGAATGGCCACGGCGAGATCGATGGCAAGCGCCTCTTCGGCGACGAGGGCGGCAAATTCGGTAACGGCTTCGACAAGCTTCGCCAGCTCGATCGAGACGGCGACGGAAAGCTCACGGGTGCCGAACTCGACGGATTGAAAGTCTGGGTTGACAACGGGGATGCGCGGGTCGGCGGCGGCGAGTTGAAGAGTCTCCGCGATCTCGGCGTCACGGAAATCTCCGTCCAGATGAAGCTCGAGCAAAACGATCGTGGCGAGGACCTCATGCGGTCGTCGTTCGTCCAGAATGGCCAGTCCAGGGTGAGCGAGGATGTCTGGTTCGCCCAGCAGTGAGCGTACTCGGGCCGTGTGGGATCAGGTGAGGGGAACGGGTCGGATCAGGCAATCGATCTGCCCCCCGAACCGTTCCAGTGGCCATTCCCGGCACAGTCGGGTCATGGGATCATAATACCGGACCACCGATGACGGCTGGACGGCAGAGATCCCGTCCAGGACCACGACGCGATGCCTCGAAGTGCCAAGGTCAGGGCGCAGGATCGCGATAGTCCGGCTCACACGCGCGGGATCTCGGGTCTGAGCGAGGGCCATCCAGCCATTCGAGGCTCTGTCGACCACGAGGTCTTCCTTGAACAGGATGCGATGCAAGGCCGCGAATTCCGGTTCCAGAAATGCTTCAGGGTCCAGCGAGTTCACCCCGGCAGGCGCATCCGAAACAGCCTGTTCTTTGCAGAGGCGATCGCGCAGGAACCCCAGAAACTCGCTCACCTGGCCCGGTCCCGTAAGCCCCGTCAACGCCCGGGTTTCTCCGGACAGCAAGGTATCTCCGGGAAAGTCCTCACGCGATCCCGCCACGAGATCCCCCAGCAAGGAGGCAT
>JBEIFE010000573.1:0-1679 GCA_040382575.1 Candidatus Sericytochromatia bacterium | reverse complement strand
GATGTGACGAAGTGTTACGCAGCGGGTAGATATGCGGTGTGCCCCCTGGCTCATATCACGGGAGAGGAGCCCATGGTCGACCCCTTCGAGGAACCGGAAGGTTCGGTTTCAAGTTCAGAGCGCCCACCGGCACGCAAGACCCAGGTCCTGCACGCCAACGCGCTCGAGGAGCGTTTCCGGGATCGCGTCCCCGGTCCGTCGGACCCGGACTATGCAGACTATTGCACGTGGCAGGCACTCAAGCTGGTGGAAGCTCAGCGCATGAAGCGTTACGAAAGCAAATAACAATGGGCGGGGACGCTGGAGCATCCCCGCCTCGGCATCGATCTTCAGGTACTGGAGCGTTTACCGCCCACCAGATTACGCAGGAACTCTTTGAGGCTGAGTCCGTGAGACTCGGCCTTGTTTCTGTGGAGATCATCGAGTTTCCGCAGAAGCTCAGCCTCCTCGTCGGACACGCGTGCAGGAACCGCGATACGGATCTCGACGTGCAGGTCCCCCCGCCGGCCACGGGCATCACCCAGGACCGGGATACCCTGCCCCCTGAGCGTGAAAACCGTTCCATGCGGGGTTCCGGGCGGAACCTTGAGGACCTCGACCCCATCGAGGGTCTTGACCTCGATCTCGTCTCCGAGAACGGCCTGGCTGTAAGAAACGGGCTCATGGGTGAATAGATCGGCATCCCGCCGCTCGAAGCGCTCGTCGGCCTCGACGGACAGGATGATGAAAAGATCCCCGGATGGCCCACCCCGTGGGCCCACGTCACCCTCACCCGTGACCCGCAACCGTGAGCCCGTATCGACCCCGGCAGGGATGTTGACGGACAGCTTGCGGGCCTGGCGAGTCCGTCCAGCCCCCTTGCAGGAGGCACAGGGGGTCTCGATGACCTTCCCCTCACCCTGACACTTGGGGCACGGCGAAACCTGGGAGAAATGACCGAAGATGGTTCGCTGGGTCTGATGGACCTGCCCCGTCCCCTGGCAGAGTGCGCAGGTGACGACGGTGCTGCCCTCCTTCGCGCCTGACCCCTTGCAGGGCGTACAGGTGGCAAGATGCTGGACCTCGATGGTCCGGCTCACGCCGAAGGCCGCATCCCGGAACGAGATGTTGAGCTCGTAAGCCAGGTCGGCGCCACGCTCAGGACCGCGACGGCGACGCGAGCCGCCCATACCCGCAGCCCCTCCGAAGAAGGCCTCGAAAATGGACGAGATGTCGCCGCCGGCGAAGCCTTCGAAACCGGCACCACCGGCGCCACCCATCTGCTCGGCAGCGTGACCGTACTGGTCGTAGCGGGAGCGCTTCTGGGCGTCCGAGAGCACGTCGTTGGCCTCGTTGACCTCCTTGAAGCGACTCTCGGCCTCCGGGGCCTTGTTGATATCAGGATGATACTGGCGGGCCATCTTGCGATAGGCCTTGCGAATCTCATCCTCTGACGCGTTCCGGGGAACCCCGAGAACCTCGTAATAGTCGCGCTTGCTCATGGGTCATTCCCGGGATGAAGGGGGGGCGGTGACCCGCCCCCCCGAGGTGGACCTACTTCACTTCCTCGTAATCGGCATCGACGACATGGTCGCCACCCGAACCGGAGGAGGAGGCCCCTGCCGCAGCCCCCGCAGGCGCGGCATCCCCCTGGCTGAAGATGGCCGAGTTGATCTCGTACACGGCTGTCATGAGGTCGG
>JBEIFE010000572.1:0-1682 GCA_040382575.1 Candidatus Sericytochromatia bacterium | reverse complement strand
GGCAAGGAAGCTTTCCACGCCGGGCACCGGGTTGCCCTGCCGGACGGAGTCCGTGATGGTTCCGGTCAGGACAACCCGGGGCGCCCGGCGATCCGGCCTGGAGGCCAGTGCCTGGAGCGCATCCACGGTGGAGGGACCGAACAGGTTCCGGTCGATGATGAGCAGGTTTGGCTTCCGGGATCCCTGCAATTGCTCGAGCAACTCGGCCTCGCTCCGGCAAAGGGTTGGGTCCGAGCCGAGGGAGACGAGTTGGTCCCGAAGTGCGAACCGGGTCTCGGTGTGGTCCTCGGCGACCACCACATGGATGGGGGGGTACTGGGAGCGGTCTGCTCCCGGGGGAATGCTGATGGGAATCTGGAAGCTGAAGATGGATCCAGACCCGGGGTTCGAGCTGACCTCGTTCATCTTGCCTCCCATGAGCTCGATGAGTCGCTTGCAGATGGCCAGTCCCAGACCCGTACCACCGAACCGTCGCGTCGTGGACGCGTCCGCTTGCGAGAACGGAACGAACAGCCGGGAGATCTGTTCCTGGGACATCCCGATGCCGGAATCGAGGACCTCAAAGCGGAGGTTCTGACGGCCATCGGAGGCGGAATCGTGGGACACCCGCAGGATGACATGACCGCACTCGGTGAACTTGACCGCGTTGCCCACCAGATTGAGCAGGATTTGTCGGAGTCGACCGGCGTCCGCCCGCACGCGGGCCGGGACATCGGGGCGGACGTGGACGACGAGATCCAGGCCCTTCTCAACGGACTTCTGGGCGAACAGGTCCATGACGCTCTCGACGATGACGTCGAGCTCGAATTCCTCCGAGAGGATCTCGACCCTCGAGGCCTCGATCTTTGAGAAGTCGAGCACGTCCTCGATGATGGACATGAGCGCTTCACCGGACGTCCGGACGGCTTCGACCATTTCCTGCTGGTGGGAGGAAAGCTGGGAATCGAGAAGGAGACCCGACATGCCGATGATGCCGTTCATCGGGGTGCGGATCTCATGGCTCATGGTGGCGAGGAACTCGCTCTTGGCCCGGTTGGCGTCCTCGGCCTGCTCCTTCGTGCGTTGGAGTTCGATCTCCACCTTCCGCCGTTCGGTCAAGTCGGTGATCGTGGCAATCGACCCAACCACACGCCCATCCCTGCGGTGGGGAACGCCGGTCACGAGCGCGTAAACCGGAGTGCCATCGGGGCGGCGGATGCGGAGTTCAAGGGTTGAAGATTCTCCTTCGAGGCGCGCCTTCGCGGCCGCCTCAAGCCTGGGGATGTCTTCGTCGAATGCGAAATCGTGGGGTTTCCGCCCGATCAGTTGTTCGGGTTGGCAACCGACGAGCCGGGCATAGGCGGCGTTGGCGAAGGTGAAGACCCCCTTCTCATCGCTCACGGTCAGGCCCTGACCCATGGCATTCATCACCTGGAGCGCGAAGTCCCGCTGCTGTTCGATCTCTGCCTCGGCCAGCTTCCGTTCGATAAACTGGCCCACCTGATTTCCGAGCGAGCTGAAGAGCTGGATGAGGTCCTGATCCGGTTCCTCCGCCTGCGAAGAAAGGAGTTCGATGATGCCGAAGAATTTGTCGCCCACCATGCAGGGAAATGCACAGGCGGCCTTGATGCCCAGCGTCCGCGCGGCCTCGTGCCATGGGTCGTCGGGACCCTCGGAGACCAGGGTGACCCACGTGGGTTGGC
>JBEIFE010000571.1:0-1690 GCA_040382575.1 Candidatus Sericytochromatia bacterium | reverse complement strand
GGTCTTTCCCGAGCTGCGCCGCAGATGTCGGACCCGGTTCGTGGAGTTGCTGGAGGTTGATCTGCGCTGGGGGATTACCGAGGAGCAGAGCCGGCAGGGATCGACGCTCGGGATCTGCCTCCGGGAGATCGATCAATGCCGTCCGAGCGCGGCGGTCTTCTTCGTCGGCCTGCGCGGGGAACGCTATGGCTGGGTGCCGGCGGAGGATTTCTATCCGCGCCAGGTTGTTGACGATCCGCAAATGGCCTGGGTCCGGGAACATGTCGGCGGCCGGAGTGTCACAGAGCTGGAGATCCTCCATGGTGTCCTCAACAACCCGACGATGCAGGAGCGGGCGTTCTTCTTCTTTCGGCGGGACGGCTATGAGCTACGGCACTGGCCTGCGATCCATGCCGCACAGCCGGACCTCGTGCCGGAGGATTTCCGTAACGACCTCGAACCGGACCCCGTGGTCTCGCAGGCGCGTCAGGCATCGCTCAAGCATCGGATCCGGGAGTCCGGCATGGGGTGTGCCCCCCGGGAATACGAGACGCCCAGGGAGCTCGCCGGGCTCGTGCTCGAGACGCTGTGGGACCGTATCGACCGGGCCTTCCCGGCCAGCGAGGTCCCCGACGCGCTGGAGCAGGAGACGATCGACCACCGGGTGTTTTGCGAGAGCCGTACCCGGGCCTATGTGGAGCGGAAGGGGCTCTTCGCTGAACTCGACGCCCATGCGGAGGGTGAAGGCCCCATCGGCCGGGTGGTGCTCGGCGCTTCGGGCGGCGGCAAGAGCGCTCTGCTGGCGGCCTGGCTGGACCGTCAGGTCGCACGCGTCGTGTTCGCCCACTTCGTTGGGGCCACCCCCCAGAGCGTCAGCGCCGAGGGTCTGCTGCGACACTTCTTCGGCATCCTCCGTCGCCGCGGAGTGCTTGGCCGAGAGGAGCGCCTCCCCCAGGATCGGGATGGGCTGGTTGCGGCGGTGCCGGGTTGGTTGGAGCGGTTGTCCGGTTCCGGAGGTGGGGTGATCCTCCTCGATGCCCTCAACCAGCTGGCGAGCGCCCTGGACCGCGAGCTCGACTGGTGGCCGGAGCGTTGGCCCGACAACGTTCGCATGGTGTTCAGCACGTTGCCTGGGGATGTCTTGCGCCGTATGGAACGACGGGGATGGATTAATGCAGGCTGGAGCCTGACGGTGCCGCCACTGCACCCGCGGGAGAAACGTTCCGTGCTTGACCTCTATCTCCGACGCTTCTCCCGCACTCTGGGGAAGCCCCTTGTGCGGCGTCTCCTGGATGCACCCCAGACGGCGAATCCCCTCTTCCTGCGTACAGTCTTGGATGAGTTGCGTCTGCGGTCGCGCCATGAAGACCTGGCCCGAAACCTGAGGCAGATGCTCGAGTGCACCGATCCCCCGGCGCTGTTCGTGCACGTGTTGCGAAACCTGGAACGGGATTTCACCCCAGCTGAGCATCCGGGTCTCGTGCACCGTGCACTTGGCCTGATGGGGGTGGGGCGGCGTGGGTTGTCCGAAGGGGAGCTGCTCGAGCTGCTCTCCTCGTCCCCACAGCCCGGACGGGAACCTCTGGCGCGGCACTACTGGGCACCCCTGTATCTCGCGCTGGAGGACTCGCTCGTCAGCCGGGAGGGGCAGTTGAGCTTCTTTCACGATTACCTTCGGGAAGCGGTCTGGCGGGAATACCTCGACGAGGCC
>JBEIFE010000570.1:0-1696 GCA_040382575.1 Candidatus Sericytochromatia bacterium | reverse complement strand
CCTCAAGCGCACCCGCAACAGCCTGCTGTACCGGGCCGTGGACGCCGAGACCGGACGAGAGGTGGCACTCAAGCGTCTACTCAGCACCGAGCCGACGGATGCCGCGGCGCGAGAACGAACCTGGCAGCGCCTCGAGCGCGAGGTCGAGGTCGTCCGCCGCCTCGTCCATCCGAGGATCGTGTCCGTCGAGGGGGCCTTTCTCGAGGACGATGACGCCTACCTGGTCATGGAATGGCTAGAGGGGCACGAACTCAGGGAGCATCTGGACGGGACCCGTCCTCCCCTTTCGGTTCCTGACGCCCTCGAGGTGATCCACCAGATCGGGGAAGCCCTGTCCCACGCCCACGAGCTGGGAATCCTGCACGGCGACATCAAACCCGAGAATGTCCTGATGTGTTCCGGGAGAGCCGTGCTCATCGACTTCGGACTCGCCACCGTCCTCGAAGAGGATGGACGGGCCCCCGGCGGTGGAACCCCCCGCTACGTGGCCCCCGAGGTCTTCAAGGGCGGGGCTTGGGATGCCCGTTCCGATGGATACAGCCTGGCCGTGATGGCCTATGAACTGCTGACGGGGCACGTCCCGATGCTGGCATCCGCCCAGGAGAGTCCGGCTCCTCCTGCTCCTCCCAGTCACCTGAATCTGGCGGTGCCTGCGAACCTGGATCGCGTGATCCTCCGGATGCTGGCCACTGAACCCGAAGATCGTTTCCCCGCCATCCTGCCGTTCCTGGATGCACTGTCGATGGCCACCGGGGATGGCATGCGTTCCGAAGCGCCGTGGGTGCTCAGTCTGCGCATCGCCGGCATGGCGGCCCTCGGCTTCCTGGTGGGGGGAAGCGTGATCGTGGCCCTGCTGCTTGCGGGGGTCCTGCCCGTGACCTGGGTGACGAGACTCTTGCCGATGCAGGGCCTGGGCAGTCCTGCCCCTGCCACATCTTCCGTTTCGACCGAGCCCATGGCTTCCCCAGCCGTTGGGTCTGCCGATCCCTCGGCGGTTCCGGTTGATCCATTCGCCGTCGTGGAGGCATCTCCAGCAGAATCGGTCTCGACCTTGCCCTCTGAGGAACCCACGCCCGTGGCGATCGTCACGCCCGCGCCGGTTGAGCCTGCCGGGCCCTGGCGCGAGGCCTCCGTCACCCAGGCCGGAGTGACCTGGACGCTCACACCGGAACGCGGCGCTGCCGATGGCGCCCTCAGGGCCGTGCTCACCCTCGAGAATGCCTCCGAGGAAGCCATCTCGCTCGACCCGGCAGCAGGCTGGGCCTTGCTGGACGCTCAGGGGAACCACCTCGCCGAGGGTGCGACGTCCGAGCTCGGCTCAGGCCTGGCCAGTCCCGTGTCGCCCGGTGAAGATGCCCGGGGCGACCTCGCCATCAGCGCCACGATCCCGGTCGGCGTGGATCGACTACGCCTCCGGCTGCGGGACTCCCGCGGCGAGATCGTCGAGTTGCTCGTCCGACGCTGACCTGCCCCGGTTCGGAGGCAACGGACCGAAGAACTGGTACAGGTCGGTCCTGATGTTGGCGTTGAAAAGTTTCCGCAGGCGATCGGCCCGACGGCCCATCCACTCCTCGAGCCGTGGGTTCGAGGTGAGGAGGAAGGCCGACCACGTCGGGTTTTCCTGGAGAGCCGTACCGAAGCGTCGATAGAGAGTCTCGACCTCGAAGGCATCCCCGATCCGTTCGCCATAGGGCGG
>JBEIFE010000569.1:0-1703 GCA_040382575.1 Candidatus Sericytochromatia bacterium | reverse complement strand
TTCATCGACGCCGACAAGGAGAACTACGCCGCCTACGTGGACCACGTCCACGCCCTCCTGAGACCGGGCGGGGTGGTCCTCGTCGACAACGTGCTGTGGTCCGGATACGTCTCCGACCCGGAGGTCCACGACCCCGAGACGGACGCCCTGCGTGACCTCAATGCCCAGCTGGTCAAGGATCCACGCTGGGATATCGTCATGCTGCCCATCGCCGACGGTCTCACGCTGCTCCGGAAACTCTGAAGCCGGCCGTCCCTTGCGCGGCGTGGCTGCGGGATCCAGGATACCCGCGGGCCAGGCCCGAAGGGGGTGTCCATGAAGCCGGATGTCGAGGTCGCCACGGGAGTGCGCAGCGTGCTGGAGGCCGTAGAAGGGCTCCACTTCCCGCTGACTCGTCTACAACTCATCGTGGCCCGGGGCGATCGCTGGGTGGATCTCACGGGGCACGATCCTCGCACGCTCGGTGCTTTGCTCGGCCCTCTCGAGGAGACGACCTTCGCTTCCCCCAGTGACCTGGTGGAGTGTCTCGAGCACGTGATCTGAGCGCTCCGGGCGCTTTCCGGGTATAAGGGGAGATATCCTTCCCGTAACGAGGCGTATTCCGGCATGGCGCTGATCAAGTCCAGCCAGCTCGTACAGACCGGCACCGCCGTGGTGGCCGGTGACCGCCTCGTGCCCGAAGCCCAGCTCGTCGTGCCCGTTCCCGGTGCGAGGGAGGCCACGACGGAGCCATCTGACCCCGAAGATCCGTCTCCTGGATTCGAGGATGTCGGGGCCCACGAGCCGCATGAAACGGGCCGGAAAGAAGGAGCCGACGAGGCCGAGGATCCGGGCATCTCCTTCCTCGAGGACGACGGGACGACGGACGCCCCGGATGCCCCCGAACTGCTTGAAGACGATACTCCGACCAGTTCCGTCGCGGACATCTGGGAAGCCTACGATTCCGAGCGCGACGGGATGCTCCAGGAAGCTGCCTGGCAAGCCGAGTCCGTGGCCGATGAGGCTCGCCGCGAGCTGGGTGCCCCGGATGCCTCGCTCGAGCTCGACGAGGCGGCTGCCGCCGTCCGTGCGGCATACCCCGAGGGGACTCCTGCCTTCGTTCAGGCCATGGAGGCCATCGTTCCACGCGTCGAGGCTCAGGCTGCCGCGGGACTCGAGCGGGCCGGGCTGCAGGCCATGCACGATGCCCGCTGGCGTGAACTCGCCACGGTCGAGGAGCAGATTGCCTCACTCGTGGACAACCATGCCCGCCGGGTGATGTCCGATCCGCCTCCCGATTTCATTCTCCAGACCCTGCTCGCCGAGCGCGAGACCTACCTGGCCGAGGCCCGACTCCAGGCCGAGCAGATCCGTCAGAACGCCGAGTCCGAGGCTGCTCGCATCGTCCACGAGGCGCATGCCCAGGCGGCTCGCACCGTGCTCGAGGTCGAGACCCAGCGCCAGCAGATGCTCGAGGAGCTCCGCCAGACGGGCTATGCCGAGGGCTACCAGGAAGGCCGCAGTCAGGCCGACGAGGAGGGCGCGAAGCATCTGCGCCAGGGCCTGGACACCCTCAACAAGCTCGCGGGCATGGTCGAGGCTGCGGCCGTTCGCGAGGAAGAGAAGCTGCTGAAGCTCGCCCTCGGGATCGCCGAGCGTGTCATGATGACCCAGCTCGACGTCCATCGCGACACCGTCCTGAAGGCGATGGACGCCGCCGTCGC
>JBEIFE010000568.1:0-1704 GCA_040382575.1 Candidatus Sericytochromatia bacterium | reverse complement strand
ATGCGTCCCGCGCTGGCATGAGGCTGCCGCAGCAAGCCTTCTTCTTCGAGGTCGGAAAGCTCGTTGCGGATGGTGGCAGGGGAGAGCCCGAGCCCGTACTTGCGTGACAGGGTTCTCGAACCCACCGGCTCGAAGGTCTGGATGTAATCGCTGACCACGGCCCTCAGGATCTCCTGCTGCCGGGGCGTGAGCCGATTGATCCGTCCGTTCATGGCGCTCCGCTCGACGCATACTGTTAGCACTCATCGCCCGAGAGTGCTAACACCTATCTATCACCGCGGGTTCCTGCTTGTCAAACAGGGTCTTCGTGACCATCAACGCATCTCCTCCAGTGCGTCTCATCCTAGAATGGAATGGTACGCCCACCCCGAGGAATACACCGTGACGATCCAGTTTCAAGGCGACCGCATCCTGGTAGGGGGACAACCCGACCTCGTCCTCGGAGGTGAGTTCCAGTACTTCCGCATCAAGCGCGATCGCTGGGAGTCTCTCCTGCAGACGTTCAAGGATGCAGGGGTGAACCTCCTGTCGGTGTACGTGCCCTGGATCTGGCACGAGATCGCGGAGGGAGAGTTCGACTTCGATGGTCGGACGGCACCAGAACGTGACCTGAGGGGCTTCCTGTTCCTGTGCAGGAGGCTGGGAATCCCCCTCATCCTCAAGCCCGGACCCTACATCTATGCGGAGTACCAGGGCTTCGGCATTCCCCACTGGCTGGGCAAGCGCTACCCCGAGACCATGATGCAGACGCCCCAGGATCCGTCGCATCGGGCCGTGTATCTCAACCACCCACTCTTCCTTCAACTCGTGGCCCGCTGGTTCGAGTCGCTGGCTCCACTGATCCAGCCTCTCGTGGCGGATGGCGAGGTCGTGGCCATCCAGCTCGACAACGAAACCGGCATGCCCCAGTACGGGGCAGGGCCGTTCCTGGTGGATCACAACGGCGAGGCCCTCAGGCAGCTCCGCCAGACCCTGGCCCATCGATACAGGACGATCGAGACGCTGAACACGGCCTGGGACTGCAGCTATCCGGACTTCGACAGCCTGGTTCCGGCGGTCGAACGCCCCCGCACGCGGGCGATGCTGGATGATCTGGCATCGTTCGTCGAGGACGGGATCGTCCAGTACCTGGCCAGGTTGCGGCAGATCTGGGTGGAACTCGGGATCGAGCCTTACTTCTTCCTGAATGACACGTGGCTACCGGCGTGGCCCAACCACGTCCGCAAGAAGAATGCGGTGGCTCCTGTGGGCTACGACATCTACCCCAAGTTCATCCGGGTGGCCTCTCCGCTGGACCAACCCTACGCGATCTCGTTCGTCCCGAAGATGTTCGCGGCGATGCAGAGCCGTGGCCCCCTGATGGCCCCCGAGATCGGAGCCGGCTGGCTCGATGTCGGGGTCAAGGTCCCGGTGGTCGCAACCCTCCAGAAGATGCTGGCCTCGTACCTGCGGGGTTCGCAGGCCAACATCCTCTATCCGCTGCACGAGCGACAAGCGTGCCTGAACCACAAGTTGGGTCCAGCAGAGTCATTTCGCTCATGCTTTTACAACGATGAGTGTGTGTCAAGGTATCTACTACTACGTCCACAATAATATCAGCAACAACGGGATGAAGGGCTGAGCTGTATTGAAACGGGCGCCGTGACCAACGTTGCGAAAGTTGATCGTCATCAATTCTTTCTTGGTTTGTATGATCCAAGATCT
>JBEIFE010000567.1:0-1705 GCA_040382575.1 Candidatus Sericytochromatia bacterium | reverse complement strand
CTGACGGTGAAGGGCGGAACCAACCGGATCGTCGAGTACTTCGGCCCCGGCGCTCGCAGCCTGAGCGCCACCGGCAAGGCCACCATCTGCAACATGGGCGCCGAGCTGGGCGCCACCTGCTCGGTCTTCCCCTACGACGACCACATGGAGCTCTACCTGGGCGCCACGGGCCGCGCAGCGCTCGGCAAGCTCGCTCGTGATCACATGGACCTCGTCACGGCCGACGCCGAGTGCGAGGAGAATCCCGAATCCTACTACGACCAGGTCATCACCATCGACCTTTCGACGCTCGAGCCGCACGTCGTCGGCCCTCACACTCCCGACCTGGCCCGTCCCGTCAGCCAGCTCGCGAAGGATGCCGCCGAGCACGACTATCCGCTCGTCCTGACGAGCTCGCTCATCGGCTCCTGCACCAACTCGAGCTACGAGGACATCTCACGGGCCGCTGACGTGGCCCGTCAGGCCGCCTCGCACGGGGCCCGCATGAAGACCCCGCTGCTCATCTCGCCGGGCTCTGACCAGATCTTCGCGACCATCAAGCGCGACGGCCAGATGGCTGACCTCGAGGCCGTCGGAGCGACGGTACTCGCCAATGCCTGCGGCCCCTGCATCGGTCAGTGGAAGCGCGACGACGTCGCCAAGGGCGTCCGCAACAGCATCATCACGTCGTTCAACCGGAACTTCCCGGCCCGTAACGACAGCAACCCCGAGACCTACGCCTTCATCGCCTCGCCCGAGATCGTCATGGCCTATGGCCTCGCCGGTCGTCTCGACCTCAACCCGCTCACGGACGAGCTTCAGGCCACCGATGGCAGCACCTACCGCCTGAACGCGCCCGGCAAGGCCCCCGAGCTGCCCGCCGAGGGCTTCGTGACGGCGTACGAGGGATTCCTGGCGCCTCCCGCCGAGCGTACTGGCGTCACCGTCGCGGTGGCCCCGGACAGCGAGCGCCTCGAGTTGCTGGCCCCCTTCGAGCCAGCCCCGCTCGAGGCCTATACCGGCATGCCCCTGCTGCTCAAGACCCGCGGCAAGACCACGACGGACCACATCTCCCCGGCCGGGCCCTGGCTGCGCTTCCGCGGCCATCTCGATCGCATCAGCGACAACATGTTCACCGGCGCCACCAACGCCTACACGGCCGAGCGCGGCAAGACCCGCAACCCGCTCACGACTGAGGCAGGGCTCGACGTGCCTGCCGTGGCCCGCGCCCTGAAGGCAGCCGGCAAGAAGTGGATCGTCGTCGGAGACGAGAACTACGGCGAGGGCTCGAGCCGCGAACACGCCGCGATGAGCCCGCGCTTCCTGGGCGCCGGTGCCGTCATCGTGCGCAGCTTCGCCCGCATCCACGAGTCGAACCTCAAGAAGCAGGGCGTCCTGCCCTTCACCTTCGCCGAGGCGGCTGACTACGACAAGGTGCTCGAGACCGACACGATCAGCCTCGAGGGTCTGGAGGCGCTTGCCCCCGGAAGCGCTACCACCGCCGTGCTGCACCACGCCGATGGCACGACCGATCGCGTGGCCCTCAAGCACACGCTCAACGCGGAGCAGATCGCCTGGTTCCGCGCAGGCTCGGCCCTGAACCTGCTCCGCCTGCAGGGTCAGAAGACCGCCGCGACGGTCTAGGCCTGCCATGATCCCCGTCCGCACCGACCAGGAGGTCGATCTCGCGATCGAGGCCCTGGTCGGGGGCGGCGAGGCGCTGGCG
>JBEIFE010000566.1:0-1707 GCA_040382575.1 Candidatus Sericytochromatia bacterium | reverse complement strand
AGGCCCGCGGCGCACGCCTGTGGCCCACCCCGCTGCGGGACGACGGCCACCTCGACCTGGCCCAGCTGCTGGCTCGGGTCGCGGCGGAGGGGGGCACGGGCGTCCTGCTCGAGGGCGGCGGCCGGCTGAATGCCTCGGCCCTGGCGCAGGGCGTGGTCGACCACGTCCTGTGGTTCCTGGCCCCGAAGCTCATCGGGGGCAGCTCGGCCCCCGCGGCGATCGCCGGTCCCGGCATCCCGCGCCTCGACATGGCTCACGCGCTTCACGACTGGTCCGTCACGCCGAGCGGTGCGGACTGGTGCATCGAGGGGGCCCTGCGCCCCGCCTCCCCGGAAAGGAACCCCACATGACGACCTCCGCGAGCCCCGTTCGCCCCCCCGTCGCCGACCACCCGCATGTGCGGGCCGTGATCGAGCGGGGGCCGGCCGTCCTCGTCGGTGGCACATGGCAGGCCACGGCCGGCGCCACGGAGGAGGTCCGGAACCCCTCGGACACGCGCGAGATGATCGGCTCCTTCGCCCTGGCCGGTGGCACCGAGGTCGATGCGGCCGTGGAAGCGGCTCGCCAGGCCTTTCCGGCCTGGGCCGCGACGCCGGCCCCCGAGCGGGCCCGCATCCTCCGCGAGGGGCTCGACGTCCTTCGCCGCGAGGCCGAGACGCTCGCGGCCCTGGTGGCCTGGGAGGGGGGCAAACTGCTGGCCGAGGCGCGCATCGAGGTCGCCCGGGGCCTGAACGCCATGGAGTTCCTGATCGGCGAGGGGCGCCGTCTCGCGGGCGTCTCGGTGCCCTCGGAACTCCCGGGCATGTTCGTCACGACGCGCCGCCGCCCGGTCGGCGTCGTGGGCGCCATCACGCCGTGGAACTTCCCCTTCGCCATTCCGGCCTGGAAAATCGTACCGGCGCTCGTCACGGGCAACCCGGTGGTGCTCAAACCGGCCGAGCAGACACCCTTCACGGCCTGCCTGCTGGCAGACGTCCTGACGGCGGCCGGGTTGCCCCCCGGTGTCCTGAACGTCGTCACGGGCGACGGCGTCGCGGGCAAGGCCCTCGTCGAGCATCCGGAGGTCCGGGCCATCTCGTTCACGGGCTCCACCGACGTCGGCCGGACCATCCCGCCTGTCGTGGCGACGCGCCTGGGCAAGGTCCAGCTCGAGATGGGCGGGAAGAACGCTGCCCTCGTGCTCGATGATGCCGACCTCGAGGCCGCGGCGAACGCGATCGCCATGGGGGCCTGGGGCTCCTGCGGACAGCGCTGCACGGCCACGAGCCGCGTGCTGGTGCCGCGTGCGCTGCATGACACCCTGGCCGACCTGCTCGTCGAGCGGGCTGCGGGTCTCTCGATGGGGGCCGCGCTCGATCCGGCGTCTCGACTCGGGCCGCTCATCGAGGCCGGTGCCCGCGACCGGGTCGCCACCATGGTCGAGGAGGCCCGCGCGGCCGGAGCCACATGCCTGGTGGGTGGCGCGGTTCCTGGCGGAGAACTCGCTCACGGACATCACTATCCGGCGACGTTGCTCGGCGAGGTCACGGGAGCGATGCGGATCGCCCGCCAGGAGGTCTTCGGTCCCGTGCTGGTCCTGATGCCCTATGACACGGTCGAGGAGGCGATCGCCCTCGCCAACGACGTGAGCTACGGTCTCTCGAGCAGCGTGTTCACGCGGGACCTGGCCCGGGCCTTCCAGGTCGCGAACGCCCTCGAGACGGGGCT
>JBEIFE010000565.1:0-1707 GCA_040382575.1 Candidatus Sericytochromatia bacterium | reverse complement strand
GGGGCGTTTCGTCGGTACTGAAAAGGTGACCGTACCTGCTGGCGTTTACGATGCTTTCAAATTTGATTTAAAGTTTGTATTGACCGAATCGTCCACCACGAGTTCCGAACAGGGGGCTTTCACGGTGTGGGCTGTACCGGGTGTCGGGAGCGTCCAGGAGGTGCTCAGTGGCCCGGGGGGGAAGCAAGAGCGTACATTGACGCGCTTCGAACGCTGAACCATGGTCCGGTCGAGGCGCTCGTACACCGCTACCAGCGCGTGACCTGGAGGGGAGACTCAGGGTAAGAGCCAGGCCGTTCCGATCGCCGCACTCGGTCCCCAGGTCGGGGCCGTGGCGAGATCGGTGCTGAAGCCATCGAGCCGCAGGCGTAGCCAGACGACTTGACCGTCCAGGACCACCTGCGACAGGCCGGCCGTCGCCGCGAGGCCCAGGCCCGTCCCGCCGCTGGCCAGGCTGGGTAGCGACCCCCCGAGGGCCAGAGACACCCGGGTGCCCCAGGGCCCTATCCGGCGCGTGACGCCGAGGTCCGAGAAGGGCGTTAACTGCGTCAGGCTGGCCTCGGACGACAGGTTCCAGTCGTGCCCGGCATCCATGAAGACCACGGCTCCCCAGGGCGTCGGTTTCTCGAGCAGGGCCCAGACCGTGTGTCCGAGCTGGTCCTGGGCGGTGTTGCGGGGGCTGTCGGCGATCGTCAGGTCGAGGTCGCCCGGCAGGGCGATCGCCTGCGCCTCGCCCCACACGGTCGCGAGCGCGTTCCAGGAACTGCCCGACACGCTGCCGGACACCAGTCGGCCCCCGATCCCCCCGCGGACCTCGAGCCAGTCCGCCAGTACGCAGTCGACCTGGAGGTCGGCCAGGACCCGCGCTCGGGCGTTCGCGAGCCAGGGGCGGAGAGTCGTCAGGTCCACCCCCAGGCTCCCGGACAGCGGATCCCACGCACTCGTTCCCGCTTCGAGACCCGTCCGGCCGCTGAAGGCCCATTCCAGTGCCCGGGCCGGGGAGGGAGTCAGGGCCTGGCACGCACCGCTGACCACCAGCCATCCGAGTCCCGCCAGGAGATGGCGCATGACACGCGCCTTCATGGCCGCACCGGGCCGGGAGGCCAGGGACCGCGACGGAAGGGGGCCCCCTCGCGCGGTGGACGGCCCCGACCCGGCGGATCTCCCCGGTCCCCCCGGCGTGCCTCGTCCCAGCCGGGACCGACGCCCCGCACCGGTCGTGCCTCCCGGTCCCGGCCGTTCTCGCGCCCCACGCGGGCCTCGCGATCCGGTCGGCCGCGGTCGTCGCGCCCGCCACCCGGTCGGGCATCCGGACGGCCGCCTTCCCGGGGACCGCCACCGGGATCGCCTCCTGGGCCGATCATCTGGAGGGTCCGGTCGCGGTCCATCGCTTCGGCCCGTTGCAGGGCATCGGGCCTGAGGCGCGGCATGAAGCCTTCGAGGCTGCTCTGGAAGGGCAAAGAGTCCCGCAGGAACCGGCGTCCTTCGTCGAGGACCCGGGCATCCGCATCTTGCGGTTCTCCCAGACGCCAGGCCGCCACGCGGACCGTCCTGCCCCCGGGAACCATCCTGCTCTCCCGGTCCTGGCCCTGGACCTCGACCAGCCCCTCGAGGACCGTGACCTCGGCTGATTCCGAGGCGGTCTCGACGGCCAGGGTGGTGCCCCGGATGAGCGCCACGGCGGCGGGCGTCCGGATCTGCCAGGGC
>JBEIFE010000564.1:0-1708 GCA_040382575.1 Candidatus Sericytochromatia bacterium | reverse complement strand
GTCGCGCCAGGTCGACCCGCGCGAGCAGGGCGCCGTGCAGGGCGCCGTCACGAGCCTCACGAGTCTCACGGGCATCATCAGCCCGCTCATCGCGGCTCCCCTGTTCGCGCACTTCTCGGCCCCCGGTGCCGTTCCGTACGTGCCGGGAGCCCCGTTTTTCCTCTCGGGCCTGTACCTGGCGGTCTCGATGGGCCTGATGGTCTATGTATTTCGCAAGGTCATCCCGGCAACTCCGGAGCCGGCAGCGGCCAGCGCGTGAGTCGTCGTCGGATCTCCTCCAGGGGAGGACCGAAGGGCGGGCCCCGGTCGTGGCCCGCGCCCGCGGCGATCGCCGCGCACGCCTTCAAGGCCTGCAGCGCTTCTTGACGGGAGCGCCGCCAGGCCAGCTCCCCCGGGGGGCCCCCGTCCAGGTGGCCCCCCCAGCTCATGAGTGCGCTTTCCCAGGTCAGCAGGTGGGTCTGGATGGCCCAGAACGTCCCGATCGCGCGTCCGAACTGGTGGCGGCCCCGGGCGTGCGCCAGCGTCAGGTCGAACAGGCGTCGGCAGAGCGCGAGCAAGTCGTGACTCTCGCGGACGAGCCATCGGTCCGTGATTTGCGCGAGGGTTCCAGGGGGAGCGTCCCACGGGCGTCGAGCCCCGTTCGCCACTTGCCACCGGCCCCAGGCCGCGTCACCGAGCCACCGGACCACCGGGCCCATCCGGGCGCGCCACCACCCCTGCACGGGGTCCCATCCGACCACCCAGAGGGTCCGCGTGTCCGGAGCAGGTCCCCAGAGGCCACCCGGCACTCCCGCACGGTCCCAGCAGGCCAGCGCATGGCCCGGTCCGGGACGCCAGTCGGTTTCCTGCACCTTCACGTCCGGATCGGGTCCCACAGGTCGTACCGTCCGAGGCTCGCGAGCCGCTGCAGGCCCTCGACCGTCGTGCCGGCGTGCAGGGTCCCCGCATGCTCCCACAGCGCCCGCGCCCGTTCGCCCTGGCCCAGCCGGGCCAGCACATCTCCGAGCCGCAGCCATCGTGTGGCCTCGTGGCGTCGGCTCTCCCAGCGTTCGAGGTCTGCACCTTCGGGATGATGCACCGCATGCCAGGCCAGGCGCGTCCATGTTTCGGCCTCGTGGACGAGTTCGGCCATCGCCCGGTCCTCGGCGGGCGCCTGGCCAGGGCACCTTTCCTCTCGCCCGATCGCGTGCGCGCAGGCACGAGCGACGAGTTCGACAGCGTGGCGGAACAGGGCGGCGCGCTCGACGGGAGTATCGCCGCTCCAGCGGGCATCGTGCAACACGTCATGGCCCTGCCCGGCTTCCCCGATGCGCCAGCTCTCATCGAGGCACAGCCCGTGGAAGTGGACCCGGAACAGCGGGTGCCCCGGGCCGGCCGTCGGGCGCCGCTGCCACGTGATGCCCGGGGTCCGAGCGGGGACCCGGAAAGCCGTGAGACCTGCCACCCCGCGCGCCAGGTGTTCTGTCCGGGCCAGCACCAGCAGGTGGCTCACCCGGTGGGCGAACGAGACCCGGGCTTTCGTGCCCGAGAGGCCATAACCGCCCTTGATCCGCTCGGCCCGGGTGGCGATCGCCGCCAGGTCCGACCCCGCCTGCTCCTCGGTGACGGCGAGCGCGCAGGTCCACTCGCCACGGGCCACGGGAGGCCCCCAGGCCGTCTGCTGGCGATGCGTGCCGTACGCGAGCAGAGGCCCCCCTATCCAGCGGAT
>JBEIFE010000563.1:0-1711 GCA_040382575.1 Candidatus Sericytochromatia bacterium | reverse complement strand
GACCCGACCACCCGGACCTCCGGGTTCATCCTCTGGGTCGGGGGGCACGGTGTCCTGGTCGACCCGCCCGTCGATTCGACCGAGTGGATGCGAGAGAATGGCCTCAATCCGAAGCTCATCGACAGCGTGATCTTGACCCACTGCCACGCGGACCACGACTCGGGCATCCTTCAGAAGATCCTCTGCGAGGGTCGGATCAAGCTTTACACGACTCGAACGGTCCTGGGCTCCTTCATTCGCAAGTATCGCCCGCTCGTGGGGGTCGACCGCCGTCGTTTCGAGCGCCTCTTCGATTTCGTGCCCCTGACGGTCGGTGAACCGATCCGGATCCACGGTGGGGAGTTCTGGTTTCACTACACCCTCCACTCCGTGCCTACCGTCGGTTTCGAGGTTTTTCAGGGGGGCAAGAGCCTCGTTTACACGTCCGATACCCTGCATGATCCCGTCACCATCGAGCGGATGCACGAGCTGGGAATTCTTTCTACCGCCCGTCGCGACCAGTTGCTCGACTTTCCCTGGCACCATGATCTCGTGGTGCACGAATCGGGCGTGCCCCCCATTCACACCAATGCGTCCGTCCTGGCGCAACTGGAGCCCGAGATCAAGGAGAAGCTCCTCCTGGTTCACACCCAGGCCCGGCAACTTCCTCCCGGTTCGGGCCTTCGCGTGGCCCCGCATGGTCTGGACGGGACGGTGGTCCTCGAGGCCACTCCGAGCCTGGGGGATGAGGCAATCTCGCTGCTCGATCTGCTCAGCGGCGTGGACCTGTTCCGGGACTTTCCGATCCACAAGGCCAGTGAATTCCTGCAGATGGCTCACCGCGAAACCTTCAAGGCCGGTGATCGCGTGATTTTCGAGGGAAGTCGGGCCGATCGCTTCTATGTCATCCGACGTGGAACGGCGGTAGTCAGCCGCCAAGGTCGGGAACTCAAGTGTTACGGTCCCCACGACTACTTCGGTGAGACGGCGCTTGTGCTCGATACTCCCCGGACGGCCGACGTCCATGCCCGGACCGACCTCGAGGTCCTCACGCTCGATCGCCGGGATTTCCTGTACTTCATACGGGGTTCCGAGATCGCCGCCACCCTCCGTAACCTGGCCCGCATGCGCCTACTGGATGCCGCTCAGCTCGTCGAGGAATCTGCCCTGTTCGGTGAACTTACGGCCACCCAGCTCACTCAGCTGCTCGGGCTCATGGAAGATGTGCGGGTCCAGGAGGGGGATGTGCTGATCGAGGAAGGGAATTCCGTCCAGGCCTGTTACATGCTGGGGGGGGCCGAGGTCGAGATCCTGGAGACCGGTCAATCCGTGGCGAACGCCCGCCGGGGAGATATCGTCGGGGAGGTCTCGGCGCTCGAGGGCCGCAGGCGCGCTGTCTTCACCTATCGAGTCACCCGTGGCGGGACGGTTTACCGACTCCCGCGGAGGTCCCTCGTCGATTATCTACGCAAGAATCCCGGCGTGTACGTCCGGCTGGTCAGCGAGGCGATCGAGAGCCGTTTCGAGACGCTCCCGGAAGAGCCACGCGCCGGCGTGAGCGTCGCGCCTTGAATCGCACTTGATTCTGTAAAGCGCGAGGCCCCCACGTCCAGGACGTGGGGGCCTCGCTTCCCGTGAACGATCAGGCGATCGTGACACCCGGATCGAGGTACACGTCCTGGACGGCCTGAAGGACCTTCACCCCCTCTTCGAAGGGGCGCTGGAAGGCCTT
>JBEIFE010000562.1:0-1717 GCA_040382575.1 Candidatus Sericytochromatia bacterium | reverse complement strand
GCATGGCTCAGTGGGTCAGGTGGGGCGTTGACATCGACGAGGTCTCGGGTTCGAGCCCGGTCACGAGGTGGGTGCGGCGGGCCAGGGCATTGGCGCCAGCGCGAACCGGGCATCTAACTTCGAGAGCTGGCTGGTGAAGCCCTCTATCGACATTTTCGTGAATTCCGCGTCGTGCATCGGGGCGAGCGTGACCACCATTCGCACGTACTCCCCCACTGGCTCAAAAGTCACTTCGATCGCGTTCTCGTAGGGATCGACCCCGGGCAAGAAGTCGATCGTGCTGGTGAGGGCCAACTGAGCGTGCGGCAGGAAGATGGTGAAACGCGCGTGCGCGGGATGGGATGGCGGCCGGCCCAGCGCTGCCATCGCCGCGATCATCTCGGCCGTGGCGGCAACCATGTCGTAGGAGACCATGCCGCCTTCGCGGGCGTCAATTTCATGGACGTCTGCTCGGAAGCTCTGCGGCCCCCACCAAGACTCGAAGCCGTTCTTGGTGGTCCACAGCGCCCATAGATCCACTGCCGTCGCCCGATAAGTGCGGTCGACAACGACCGGCTGCTGTACCTGGCCTGGGGTCGCGAGCGGGTGGGATTCGGTCATCGGCTTTCCTCCTCGCGCATGATGTCAGGTTCCCATCGCGGGTCAAGCGCAGTCACGATGCGGTCGAGGCGCGCATCCCGGACCCCGTGGGTCTCAGCAAACCATCGCTCAAGCTCGTCGAACGGTTCGGACCGAAGCATGAAGAGGCGTCGTTGCGCGTCTGGCGGCTGCCCCGGTACGCTGGACCACGTTTCAAGACGGCTCACGGCGGTCACTTGCCGACAGGGGCTAGGAGCGCCTGCTACCCTGGATCAAGACTCGATCGGCCCTCAGCGAGAGGGGCCCGCGTGAGGTCTGACTGGTGGTCTTGCTAGTGAACAGTCACGTCATCTGGTACACCGCGATGTCCATGGACGGCCGACTTGCCGATGGTCAGGACAGCCTGGACTGGCTCGGCGCCATCGGACCGTACGAGGGCTCCGAGACCGAGTTTCCAGCCTTCCTCGCGACCGTCGACGCGGCGATCGTCGGCGCCTCCACGTTACGCTGGCTGCTGCGGGGCGGCCACGGCTGGCCGCACGGGGACCTGCCCACCTGGCTCGTCTCTCACGACCCGGGGCTGGTCGACGGAGTCGGACCGACCGAGGCGCCCTTCACGCGGGTCGAGGGGGACCTCGGACCCGTGTTCGAGGCGATCGCCGCTGCGGGCCATCGGCGGGTCTGGCTCTGCGGGGGCGGAGACGTGGCCGGTCAGGCGCTCGCCCTCGACCGCATCGACGAGGTGGTGGTGACGATCGCGCCCGTTGCGCTCGGAGCCGGGCCATCCCTCTTCGAGACATTCCATCTGCCTTCGCGCCGTTTTCGCCTGGCCGACTGCCGGGATCTGGGGGGCGGAGCTGCCCGGCTCGTGTGGCATCGGGAGCGGTAAGGCAGCCCCGGGTGCCGGGCGAGGGAGCAGCCGTGCCATCCCCCCGGTACCCGGGCATGCTGTCTTCATCAGCGTGCGCCTGCGGAGGAACCCATGTCCACTCGCCTTCCCGTCCATTTCATCTCGCACGGCGGCGGTCCGTGGCCCTGGGTTGACCATCTGGCCGAGCTCTTCACCGATCTGAAGCGCGCCCTCGAGCACCTGGTGCAGGATCTTCCCGAGGTCCCGCGAGCGATCCTGATGATCTCG
>JBEIFE010000561.1:0-1733 GCA_040382575.1 Candidatus Sericytochromatia bacterium | reverse complement strand
GTCGCAGCTCGATGCGGCCGAGGCTTCCGAATACCTCGAGGGCCTCGGCGTCAACGAATCGGGCCTCAGCAAGCTCATCCGCTCGACGTATCGCCTTCTGGACCTGATCACCTACTTCACGGCAGGGGTCAAAGAAGTGCGAGCCTGGACGATCACCCGGGGCATGCTGGCGCCTCAGGCGGCGGGCGTGATTCACAGTGACTTCGAGCGCGGCTTTATCCGGGCCGAGGTCACGGCTTACGCCGATCTCGTCGCCGTCGGTTCCGAGAGCGCTGCACGTGAAAAGGGCGTGATGCGTCTGGAAGGCAAGGCCTACACGGTCTCAGATGGCGACGTCATGCACTTCCGCTTCAACGTCTGATCGCCACTGAACGCGTGTATCCCGTCAGGGCGCATCCGGCTCCGGATGCGCCTTCTTCCATTGATTCACGACGGCCGTACCGATCGCCTGGGTCGCCCGGCCCTTGTTCGCCCAATGATCCACCATCTGGAACCCGCCCACGGCGACCGACCCTGCCACCAGGACGACAGCCGCGGGCCCCGAACCCACGATGGCGGCACCCACTCCAAGTGCAGTACCGGTGACGCTGAGCGCCGCATGGGTGGTCTTGCCCACCTTGCGGGTCGCATCCCGTTCGGCGGCGGCCTGGTACACGTCCCAGGCCACGAAGGGCGCACTGATGAGCGAGCCCTTGACCCCCAAGGCCATCTGGGCATCGGACGCCTGTTGTCCAGCGCTGATCACGACACTCGCGACACGCGTCATGTCCTGCACGGGACGCTTCGAGGTGGCCATCGTGCCCACCACGGCCCCTGCCTTCCCTGCGATCTTGCCATCACCCATGCCGGACGCCTCCCAGACGGTCACCAAGGTCTACACGAGATTGTTTTACCCCGGAAATCCGGCGAAACGCGCATTCGGCGGGAATTTTCTCGGATGTCGTCTCGTCCGTGACCCATCGCATTCTTGTTTTCTATATTTTGAATATGTATATATATGCACTATATGAGGAGGTGGGCATGCCGCATCGATCGGTCGCCGCTCGCGAGTTCGGTCTATGGCTCGGAACCCTCGCCCATCCCGATCGCCTCCGGATCATCGAAGAACTCGGTCTGGGGGAACGAGACGTCACGAGCCTCTCTGGATGCCTGGAGCTTCCCCAGGCCCGCATCTCGCAGCATCTGGCGCTGCTGAGAGCCCATCGCATCGTCAGCATCCGGCGGGATGGACGCCATGTCTACTACCGCCTCAGCCATCCTGAACTGGCCAGGTGGTTGACGGGGGGGTTTGCCTTCCTGGTGGCCAGCGCAGAGGACACTGACGTGATGCGAGAGGCCGTCAACCGTGCACGAGAGGACTGGACCCATGCCTGAGTTCGACCCCGATCAGCACCTCGGTTCACTCGAGGAGATCGCCAGACCCGGGCTCACCCCGATGGCCAGGCTCCGCCTCCTGCTCCGCCCCGAGCAGGACCAGATCGGCATCGTGCTCGTCTATGCCGCCGTCGGGGGCCTCCTGTCGCTCGGCATTCCGCTGGCCGTCCAGTCGATCGTCAACACCATCGCGTTCGAGAGCCTTCTCCAGCCGATGGTCTGGATGGCGGTGGTCCTCTTCGTGGCCCTGGGCTTCGGTGGCGTCATGCAGGCGCTCCAGAACCTGGTCGTGGAATCGATGCAGCAGCGATGGTTCGTCAGGGTTTCGATGGACCTGGCGCGCCGGATCCCGGGCATCC
>JBEIFE010000560.1:0-1740 GCA_040382575.1 Candidatus Sericytochromatia bacterium | reverse complement strand
CTCCGATCGTGAAAAATCCCTGCTCGCCAGGGTCGGCCAGGGGTTTGACGATGCAGCTGGATCCGCTGCCGATTCGTTACTGGCTCGAGCTGCCCTGACGAATTCTCGGGGCGGAACGGATGCGGCGAATGGCCTCATCGCCAACGGGGCCGCTTCCCTGGTCGCGAACAGTGCCGCCGCGCTCATCGCCAACGGGGCCGCTTCGCTGGTCTCCAACAGTTCCGCCACCTTGATCACGAACAGTTCCGCCGCGCTCATCGCCAACGGGGCCGCTTCGCTGATCGCCAACAGTTCCGCCGCGCTCAAGAGCGTGGCGCCGCTGACGACTCGTGCACCTTATCGCGCTGCTTTCCTGTCAAGCCAGGTGCCCGTACCGGCCTTCGCGGTCGCCTCGGCTGGCGGCTTCACGGTGGAAGATTCCGGGGTCTGGCCGTCTCCTCCCGTCACGGGGCGGGTCACGGGTCAGCGGATCCTGCGCGATGCTCGGGGCTCCTTGCTCGAAGATGCCGCCTATTCCCACCAGATCGACGTCTCGACTTTCCCGGGCCTCGGTTCGGCCGTCGTCGGCTTCGAGCGCTCGGAGACCGTCCGGGTCTCCAGCCTGCGACCTGCCGGAGTTTACAAGGTCACCTACGGTGATGAGGGTACCGGAGCGGACACGTACCGGGCTCTACGACAGTCGGTCCAGCTTCCGGGGCTCCCCGTGCGGGAAGCTGCCTGTCAGATACGGGTTGCGTCCTCGGGCTCAGGCTCCCGTACCTTGCTGACGGGCAGCGGCATCAACAGCCGTGGATTGGCCTTCCAGACTCAGGCCACGACCTCGATCCAGCCCGACACCTCGGGTTCGTTCGGGGTCTCTCACCTCGAGCAACTCGCCTGGAGCGGGGGGGCGCTGCGCTTCCAGCTCGACGGTAGCCAGGCCTCGGGCTCTGTCCTGGTCGCCACCGGTTCGATCCTCGTGCGACTCGAGGCCACGGCCACCGAACCGGTCGCGGGAATCGTCCTGTTCCTCGACCAGCGTCTCGACCCGGATTCGGGCAAGGCCCAGCTCACCTACGAGGGAGCAATGGTCGATGCCGAGGGGCAGAACAAGGGACGCATCCGCTCGTATCGTCGCTCCTCGGACCACATGCCGGTCCTGGGTCTGGAGGTCTCTCCGGGCAAGGAGGTCGTGATGCCGCAGGGCTGGCTCGATCTCCTCCGCGAAGGGGCGGTGGCTTGGTGACGGTTCGCCCCGGTCACGAGGGTGACCGGGGATTCATGCGCGACGTGCTGAGGTGGACGGCGCTCGAGACCTACCCTGAACTGGGGGGATTGGGGCGCCTCACGCTGGCCGATCGCCTCGACGAGCTGTTCGCGAGCTATGACGGGCCGGGCCGCCGCTGGTGGGTCGCAGAAGCCTCCGGAGACAGGCGGTGCGGGGGCGTCTGGGCCCTGGTGGGCAATCACCCCGTCCTCGAGCGCCTCGAGGCGGTGATCGTGGCGATATCCGTCGATCCCGACTTCCGTGGTCAAGGCACCGGACGCATGTTGCTGGACGCCGTTCGTCGCGACCTCTCTGGCGAGGGTATCCGACATCTGCGTCTTTTCGTCCGGGGGGACAATGCCCCGGCGCGACGGCTTTACGAGACCTCCGGCTTTCACTCACGTTCCATCGAGATGGAACTCGGTCCGCTCTGACCGGGCTGTCCGTCCTCCGCAGCCTCGCTGCCGCGGGTGTATCATGGATCTTCGAATCCG
>JBEIFE010000559.1:0-1752 GCA_040382575.1 Candidatus Sericytochromatia bacterium | reverse complement strand
GGTTCCATCCCTGACGTATGTCGCTTCGGTGAACGCGATCGCCTACGTCGGGGCCACCCCGGTATTCGTCGACTCGCTTCCGACCACGTGGCAGATGGATCCCGAGGACGTCCGTCGCAAGATCACCTCGCGCACCCGGGCCATCATGGTCGTGCACCTCTACGGTCACCCGTGTGACATGGGGCCCCTCATGGACGTGGCGCGTGCGCACGACCTCTTCGTGATCGAGGACTGTGCCGAGGCGTTCGGTTCGATGTACCGGGGGAGCCACGTCGGGACGTTCGGCCACATCTCCACCTTCAGCTTCTTCGGCAACAAGACGATCACCACCGGGGAAGGGGGCATGGTCGTCACGGATGATCAGACCCTGTATGACCGCTTGCTGCATTTCAAGGGGCAGGGACTGGCCAAGCACCGGGAATACTGGCACGACATCGTGGGTTACAACTACCGCATGACGAACATCTGCGCCGCCATCGGTCTCGCGCAGCTGGAACGGGCTCCCGAGCTCCTGGCCCGGAAGCGTCAGGTGGCGCAAGGCTACGCGGAAGGCCTCAGAGATGTGCCCGTCACGTTGCATGCGGAGGTCGGGGAGGTCGTTCATTCGTACTGGATGTGCTCCATCCTGGTCGAGGATGCGGCGATGCGGGATCCTCTGAGGGAGGCCCTCAGCGCCCGGGGAATCGAGACCCGCCCGCTGTTCTATCCGGTCCATACGATGCCGATGTATGCCCACAGGTTCCAGCGTCTGCCCGTGGCCGAAGGCCTGGGATGGAGAGGCATCAACCTGCCGAGCTATCCGGACCTGCTTCCTGAGCAGGTTGCGGAAATCTGCGAGGTGATTTCTGACCACCTGAGGCACGCGTGAAGGGCGAAGGGGAGATGCGACCACTACTCGTGCTGGGAACCGGGGGACTGGCCAGGGAGCTGGCCATGCTTGCTCGGTTGATCGATCCCGATGCCCGGAGGTGGCCCTCCATCGGCTTCATCAGCGAGCAGGCCGCCCAGGTCGGTCAGGAGCTCGACCTGGGGCCGATCGTCGGTGACGATGCCTGGTTGCTGGAGCAGGGCGTTCCGGCTGATCTCGTCATCGGAATCGGACATCCGAGACTCAAGGCCAGGGTTCTGGCCCCCTATCTCGCGCAGGGCACCCGGTTCGAGTATCCCAACCTCATCCACCCGGGGGCGTCAGTCGATCGGCGCCATGTCCGCCTCGGCCGCGGGAATGTCGTGACGTTCGGGGTCTCGATGACCTGCAACATCACCATCGGCGACTTCAACCTCTTCAACTGGCAAGTCACGGTCGGACATGATGCGACGCTCGGTGACCTCAACGTGCTCAATCCGGGTTGCAACGTCTCGGGGCACACGGTCATCGGGGATGAGGTTCTGGTGGGAACCGGGGCCCAGATCCTCGAGCATCGGCGGGTGGGGCGAAGAGCCATCGTGGGGGCCGGGGCCGTCGTCACCCGCGATGTGGCCGAGGGACAGACCGTGGTCGGAGTGCCGGCCCGGCCCGTGCGACGGGACCAGCCCGGAGTTCCCACCTCGTGATGGACCAGGCCGAACGGACGACTCTTGGCTCACGTCCCCTCACCGTGGCGTTGCTGGCGGATACCTTCATGTCGTGGGGAGGAGGTATCGATTTCCTGCGACTCTGCGCCAACGGTCTGGCCGCGATCGCCGACGACCATCCCCTGCGCCTCGTCCTGGTGGTTCCCGAGGGCCCACCTCCGGGCATCCGGGCCCTGC
>JBEIFE010000558.1:0-1755 GCA_040382575.1 Candidatus Sericytochromatia bacterium | reverse complement strand
CCAGGCAGGACTCGAGGGCCTTGCGGGTGGGATTCGTTGTCCGGGAATAATCGTACCCCCGGTGCTCACCCAGGTCCGTCTGGGTGTAAGTCGAGGTCTGGTAGACCGGGACGATGGTGGCTCCCGTGGTGGGGTCCGCTTCCTGGCCGACGTGAATGGCGCGTGTCTCGAAGCCCCAGTTCACCGCAGCACCTCCGCATCGTCGAGCGCGAAGTGCTGGATGAGATCGATCTTGGTCAGGACGGCGGAAGGTTTGCCGGCGCGGGTCACGACCACCGCCCCATCCCCTCGAAGCAGGGCCTCGTAGACGCGCTGGACAGGTTCCAGTTCATCCACCTGTCTATAGGCAGGCCCCATCACATCGCGGACGCATTTTCCACCCGTCTGTCCACGGAATGCCACCTGCAAGAGCGAGGACTCCGAGAGCGAGCCGACGACCCGGTCATCCTCGACCACGGGGACCTGGGAAATCCCGTTGGACTCGAAGCATCCGATGGCTTCATCGAGCGAGGCCCCGGGAGACAGCGTGTACAGGGTGCGAGCACTTCCCTTGCGACCCAGCAGGGTTGCAACGGCAGACTCGGCCGGTGAGGTCTCGAGCATCCCGTGCTGCCGCATCCATTCGTCATTGAAGATCTTGGAAATATAGCCGCGTCCGGATCCTGGAAGGATGACGACGACGACGGACTCGGGAGGCAGTTCGCGCGCCACCCGCAGAGCGGCAGCCACGGCCATGCCTGACGAACCACTGACGAGGAGGCCTTCTTCACGGGCCAGACGGCGCGTCATCTGGAACGAGTCGCGATCTCCCACCCTGCACCACCGGTCCACGATCTTCATGTCCATGGTGTCAGGCAAGTAATTCATCCCGACTCCCTCGACGAGGTAGGGGCGCGGGGTATCGCCAGAATAGATGGAGCCTTCGGGATCGACACCGATGACCTGGATCGCCGGATTCATCTCCTTGAGATAACGTGCGGTCCCGGACAGGGTTCCCCCCGTACCGGTGGAAGCGACCAGATGCGTGATCTGTCCAGAGGTCTGCTCCCAGATCTCCGGGCCCGTGGTCGCACGATGGGAGGCTGGATTCTCCGAGTTATGGAACTGATTGGGTTGGTACGCCCCGGGAATCTCACGGGTCAGCCGGTTGGCGACGCTGTAATAGGAATCGGGGTGATCATTCGCGACTGCACTGGGGGTGATGATGACCTCGGCCCCGTAGGCCCGGAGGACATCACGCTTCTCCTGGCTCATCTTGTCCGGCATCGTGAAGATGCAGCGGTAGCCCTTGATGGCGGCGGCGATCGCCAGGCCGACCCCCGTGTTGCCACTCGTCGGCTCGACGATCGTTCCACCGGGTTTCAACAATCCTCGGGCCTCGGCATCTTCGACCATCCGCAGAGCTGGCCGGTCCTTGACGGACTGCCCCGGATTGAAGAATTCGACCTTCGTCAGCACCAGACACGAGATGCCCTGGGCAACTCGGTTCAGCTTGACGAGAGGCGTGTGGCCGATCGTCTCGAGCAGATTGTTCGCGTATTTCATGCGTGAGATCCTCTGTCCCCTCGGGCAGGCGAGAACGCCTTCGTGCTCGCCATCTCGAGTATAGCTGCCGCTCGAACGGGTCTCAATGAGGCGACATCTTTATGGTTGTGGTAAAATTGATAAATAAAACCTGTTCAGATCGAGCTGACTGCTCACGATAGAGATCGAAAGCCATGGCAGGTTTGCCAGGGGAGGGTCATGATGCGCGTG
>JBEIFE010000557.1:0-1762 GCA_040382575.1 Candidatus Sericytochromatia bacterium | reverse complement strand
GATTCGCTGTGCGGGAGTCCCGTGCCAGGCGGCATGCCAGCCCGGAAAGACCATGGGACCCATCGCGAGGATGCCCAGCGGGAGCGCGAGCCCGAGTGCGAACCAGGCTTTCCGGGCGTCAATCCGGGCCCGTTCGAGGGCTCGATGCTCCTGGAGGAGCAGCGGATCTTCGCCCTCGGGGATCACGCGTTCACGCGCCTCGTACCCGCCACGTGCGATCGCCGCGAGCAGGCCCTCGAGATCCTGGCGCGCCGGGTCGAACCGGACGAGGGCGCGTTCGCGGGGAAGGTCCACGATGGCTTCGTCCACACCGTCCTGCCGCGTCAGCAGGCGCTGTACACGATGAACGCAGGACGCGCAGTGCATGCCGGAGATCTCGAGTTCGATTTCCTGGTGAGCGGCTTGAGCCTCGCTAGCCACGGGGGCCTCCACGGAAAGAAGAACCATGCATCCAGCATGAACCTTCCAGCTGATGGAAGGTCAAGAGGCGATCGCCAGGCAGCAGGCGGAGTGCGCCCGCTCGACGTATACTGCGAGAACCATCTCGTCGCGAGGAGAATCCGTCTTGCAGTTCATCATCGAGGGCATGTCGTGCGAGTCCTGTGTCCGTCATCTGACGCAGGCATGGACCGAGGTTCCCGGTGTCACCGCGGTCGAGGTCGATCTCGCCGGGGCCATCGGACGCGTCCAGGGTGCCGTCGAGGCCGAGACGCTCATCGCGATCGCCGCGGACGAGGGTTACGTCGCGCGCCTGGCCTGATCCCGCGAACCAGCACCTCCCGTTCAGCATCGGTAAGCCATCGCCACTGGCCAGGGGCCAATCCGTCCAGGCGAATGGGCCCGATCGCCACGCGCACCAATCGCAGGGTCGGATGTCCAACGGAGGCCGTCATTCTCCGGACTTGCCGGTTCCGTCCTTCCGTCAAGATCAGCTCGATCCAGCAGGTCGGGATCTCGCGGCGTTCGCGGATCGGGCGTGGTCTGGCCGGCAGATCGGGCGCTCCGTCGAGGCGCCTGACTTGCGCCGGACGGGTCGAATGGCCCTGGATCACGACACCGCTCGAAAGCCGCTGGAGGGCTTCATCCGACGGGACACCCTCCACCTGGACCCAGTAGGTGCGCGGATGCTCATGGCGGGGATCCGTCAGGCGATGCGCCAGGGGCCCATCGTCCGTGAGCAGCAGTAAACCTTCCGAGTCCGCATCGAGACGTCCCACGGGGTAGACCCCCGGTACGGACACCAGAGAGGCGAGTGTTTTCCCGGGGTCGGGCCCCGAGAACTGCGTCAGGATGCCATCTGGCTTGAAAAGCAACATGTATCGATGGGGCGAAGTCATGCTCGGCCACCCGCGTGCGTCTGGTACGCCCTACTTTCCGGTGATAGAATGCTCTGAGCATGAAAGATGAGGTTCGTTCCTTGACCAGGGTCAAGCACCAGGTATCCTCCGGAGGAGTCGTGTTCAGGCGCGTCGACGATCAGGTCGAGGTCGCCCTGATCTCGCTTCGCGGCGGCAAGGTCTGGGCCCTGCCCAAGGGCCGGATCGAACCCGGAGAGACGCTCGAGCAGACCGCCCAGCGCGAAGTTCAGGAAGAGACGGGCATCGAGGGAGAGATCCTCGATCGCATCGGTGATATTTCGTACTGGTTCTATGCCAAGGACGAGGGCGTCAAGGTCCACAAGACCGTTCACTTCTATCTCCTGCGCTATCTCTCGGGGAACACCGACCAGCCCAGCTGGGAAGTCGACGAGGCTCGCTGGTGG
>JBEIFE010000556.1:0-1805 GCA_040382575.1 Candidatus Sericytochromatia bacterium | reverse complement strand
TCTCCGGCAAAGGGTTTCTCGACTCCGCCGTTGAAGAAGAATGTCACGTGTGCGTACTTCTCGGTCTCCGCCGTGCGGAGCTGGCGCAGACCCGCATCGGCCAGAACGGGTGAAAGCAGCCGGTCGAGGGACTGGGGGGCGAAGGCCAGCGGTAGACCGAAGCTGGCGTCATACTGGGTCATGCAGACGACGTGCAGACCCTTCCGGAAGTTCGGGCGCTCGAAGGCGGCGAAGTCGCGGTCGATCAGGGTGCGGGTGATCTCGCGCGCACGGTCAGGTCGATAGTTGAAAAAGATCACGACGTCGTCGGGCCGGATCACCCCCTCGGGTTCGACCAGGGTCGGAACGATGAACTCGTCGGATTCTTCGCGCGCATAGGCCTGCCGTACGGCCTCGGTGGCCGAGGGCGCATGATGGGCCGCGTGACCGTCTACCAGGACCCGGTAGGCCTTCTCGACGCGCTCCCAGCGGTTGTCTCGGTCCATGGCGAAGAATCGACCCGAGACCGTCGCCACGTGGCCGTACTCGAGCGTTGCCAGATCTCGTTCGAGCTGGGCCAGGTAGCCGTCCGCCGAGCGCGGGGGCGTGTCCCTGCCATCCGTGATGGCGTGGATGAACGTGCGAGGGACCTCTTGCTGTTTGGCCATCTGAACGAGCGCCAGGGCATGGTCCTGGAGGGCATGCACGCCTCCATCCGAGCAAAGCCCGATCAGGTGCAGGCGAGTACCCCGCTTCCGTGCCTGGTCGCAGGCCTCGACCAGCGCGGGATTCGTGAAGAAGTCTCCGTCATGGATGGCTTTGTTGATGCGCACGAGGTCCTGGTACACGACGCGCCCTGCCCCGATATTCGTGTGGCCGACCTCCGAGTTGCCCATCTGACCCGCGGGAAGGCCAACGGCCTCCCCGCTAGTGGGAATGGGAACCCACGGGTACTGCTTCGTGAACCGGTCCCAGTTCGGCTTCCTCGCGGCTGCGATGGCATTGCCTGCCGTTCCTGGATTCAGCCCCCAGCCATCGAGGATGATGAGGGCGAGCGGGGGACGACGGGGCATGGGACCTCCTGTCGCGAACGTCGCGAGCGGTTCGAGGGGTCGTGGTGTCAGGCGAGCGCGCGGAAGCCGACCAGCTGTGAGAAGCTGGCGGGATCGAGACTTGCGCCGCCCACGAGGGCGCCATCGATCTCGGGCTGGGCCATCTGGGATGCGATCGTCGCGGGCTTCACCGAACCGCCGTACAGGATGCGTACCCGCTCGGCAGCATCCTGGCTGGCACTGCGAGCGATCGCGCGGCGGATGACACCGCACACCCTGCTTGCCTCGACGGCATCGCAGGTCTTGCCCGTCCCGATCGCCCAGACGGGCTCGTAGGCAAAAACACACTGCGCGACGAGGTCGGGCGAGAGGTTCAGGAGGGCGCGCTGGGTCTGGACCGTGACCACGTTGTCCGTGAGCTCGGCCTCGCGCTCTTCGAGTGTTTCACCCACGCAGATGATCGGCGTCAGCTGCCACTGGAGGGCCGCGGTGGCCTTCTTGTTGACGCTGCCGTCCGTTTCGTGGAACATCTGGCGGCGCTCCGAGTGACCCAGCACGACGTAGGTCGCTCCGGCTTCACGTAGCATGACGGGGCTGATCTCGCCCGTGTAAGCACCCTCGTCCAGCCAGTGCATGTTTTGCGCGCCGACCTGGATCTGCGTGCCCTCGAGGGCGTGGGCGAGCGTGGCGATCGCCGTCGCCGGCGGGCAGAGGACGACCTCGGGGTCCGTCGAGGCGAGCGCCTCGGGTGCCAGCCCCTTCACGAAGGCCAGG
>JBEIFE010000555.1:0-1808 GCA_040382575.1 Candidatus Sericytochromatia bacterium | reverse complement strand
CTTGCGGAACGCCGGCTTCAGGCGCGCCAGTTGCTCGAGCGTGGTCTCGGGACGCGGATGCTCGTCGGTGGTCACGAGCGTCGGTTCGCCCTTGGCCCGGGGAATGGCGATCGCCATCCGCTCATCGGCGAACGCCCCGGCAGCCTCGGCCACTCCGAACCGTTGCTGGCTCGCCAGCGCGAAGGCATCCTGGTCTTCCCGCGAGATGCCATACCGCTCGGCGACGTTCTCAGCCGTCTCTCCCATCGAGATGGCGGGGTGGCTGGTTTCCCAGCGCGGATTCGTGAAGCGCCAACCCAGGGTCGTGTCGAAAAGCTGGACGTCCCGGCCGAAAGGCGTGGCCGACTTGGCGAGCACGTAAGGGGCGCGCGTCATGTGCTCGACACCACCCGCCACGAAGGCGTCGCCGTGTCCGGAAAGAATGGCCGCGGCTGCCTGGTTGACGGCCTCCAGCCCCGATCCGCAGAGACGGTTGACCGTCACTCCGGCCACCGAGAGTGGCAAGCCCGCGAGCAAGGACGCCATCCGGGCCACGTTGCGGTTGTCCTCGCCGGCCTGGTTGGCGGCACCGAAATAGACATCTTCGAGCTGCCCGGGGGCGATCCCCGAACGTCGAACGGCCTCGGCGATGACGAGAGCGGCCAGATCGTCGGGACGGATCCCCGAGAGAACACCTCCGTGACGCCCGATGGGGGAGCGGACGGCCGAGACGACGACCGGTTGACGGGACGACATACCTTCAGGAACTCCGTTTCGG
Organism: Candidatus Sericytochromatia bacterium; assembly: GCA_040382575.1. Lineage (GTDB taxonomy): Bacteria > Cyanobacteriota > Sericytochromatia > S15B-MN24 > UBA4093 > JAYKJE01. Next base: position 1,051 of record JBEIFE010000555.1, on the reverse strand, counting down.
GGTATAGTGGTGGCCAGGAAGGGGGATGGCGCGCATGTCCGACCGCAAGCTCTCGGTGTATCCGTGTCCCGAGGTCAAGCACAACGTGAAAGTCACGTACTTCACCAAGCTAGACAAGTGGAAGCGTCGTGCACTCTCCCAGACCATCGTCATGTGCAATTACCGCATCGAAAATCTGTGTAACGTCGAGCTGTATCCCGAGGACGGTGATACGAAGTGCCCGGCGGTGAAGCTCGCGAAACTCTGCCAGTTCAAGTGAGGGCCTCCAGACGCAACCGGCGCGCCAGCGGGTAACGTTCGGTTCCGTACCACCGAGCCAGGGAATCCAGCAGGCCCATCATCCGGGATGATCCGAGCCAGTTGCCCCAGTCCACGAGGCCTCTCGGATAGTTGAGGCCGAGTTGAACCCCCTCATCCACCCCGTCGCTTGTCGCGACCTTCTCCTGGATGGCAAGGTGCGCCTCGTTCACGAGACAGGCCAGAACCCGACCGATCACCAGACCCGGTGAATCCTCGACGGAGACCATCTCGACCCCGCCCGAACCGAGCAATCGCACAGTCCGAGCAACCCATCCCTCGAGGGCGCCTGCCGCCGCGGCCCACTCGAGAACGGCAGGCTCCGCGACCGCATGAAGGCCCGTCACGAGCACCCGGTCAGCCAGGTGACCAGCTCCGAGGTGCTTCAACTCCCGCGCGACTTCAGTGGCGGCAAGGGTAGCCCCCGGACAGACCAGGCCACTCACGCGCTCGAGTCCTCCATCCAGCCAGCTCAACCATGCTTCTTCCCTCTCGACCGGTGCGGGAGGAAGCTGCAAGATGGCGCACTCCAGGAGACCTGGCTCCCCCGTGTCCAGATTTCGGTAGACCTGATGCCCCGCAGCAGCCAGTCGCTTCGCGAACCAGTCAGCCTCGCGACCTTCCCCGAGCACGGCCAGGCGCGTGGGTCGGATCGGCTGTCCGGGGACGGGCGGCGACACCACCGGAGCCGACATCAGCAACGCACTGGTGGAGGCCGTTCGTGCCACCGCTACCCAGATTTTTGAGCACACCT
>JBEIFE010000554.1:0-1809 GCA_040382575.1 Candidatus Sericytochromatia bacterium | reverse complement strand
GCTCGTCGGGGGGGGCGTACTGGCTGGTGGCTGATCGATGGGCGGTTCGACGATGGGCACCGGATCCGGAACCACGACCTCGGTTCCGCCCGAGGAGGCACCTGGCCAGGTAAAATTGCGCAGAATGACGAACGCCAGCAGAGGGAACAAGAGCGTCCCGGCGATGGCACCGGTCGTCATCCCGGCGGCCCCGGCCAGGGACCAGCCCGACCACGCCCCCATGCCGGCCAGACCGGGCCCGAGCCCCAGAACGGTGGCACCGACGGCCGCCTGTCCCCAGTCCTTGACCTGTCCGGTGGCCCGCTCGTGGATATTCTCGAGGATGTTCCGGATACCCGTGTAGGCTCCGAGGATGCTTCCGCCGAGGGTCGCTCCCCAGGCAGCCCCGACCGGTCCACCGACCATGGCGCCGAGTGCCCCGCCCAGGAAGGCCATCACGGAGCTTCCGAGACCGACACCCAGGATCTGGGCGAAACCTGTCCCCGGGGCCATCGTGCGCGGGTCGACACGCGGCGGGGTGACCGGTGAGGGAGTCGGCATCTGGACCGGGGCCGCGATGCCGGAGGGCCGCCACACGTCACCGCCGGCCCGGACCGGAGAGGCCTGGGGTGCTGGCAGGACAGGCTGGGCCCGCGGAGCATCGGCGATCGGGGAACGCGGAGCCAGACGGGGCGACAGTGCATCGAGAGACATCGCGAGGACCCTCCGTTCGGATCGAAGTGCTGAAGGGGTTATCGAAGGCTCGAGCCCTGCAGACGGTAAACGCGCGGTTACCGTCAGACCAAGATTTACTGAAGAATGGGTGAAAGGTGGGCTGCTATGCCGGCCTCGAGACGAAAAGCGGGGGACTCCCGGGGGAGTCCCCCGCTGTCGAGTGGGTAGCGCCGAGACTCAGCGCGGCATCGGGACGCCGTGCCCGGGACGGCCATCGCGCGGAGGAGGGGGCGGCGGCCCGTGGGGGCGACCACCGGGACGTCCATCGAACTTCTGACCAGGCATCCCGTGATGAGGACGCGGACCGCGGGGAGGCGCGAGTTCGGTGGCGTCGACCCCACCGTCCGCGTTGCGATCGAGCTTCTTGAACAGGTCGGCGATCGCCTGGTCCGCCACGTCCTTCCGACGCGACTGGATGGCCGACTTCAGTTCGGCCGCCTCGATCTTGCCGTTGCCATCGGCATCGAGCATCAGGAACAAGAGGTCATGACCGAACGGCGCACGACCTTCCGGGGGAATCGATCCGCTGGCGCCGGGCGGAGGCATCAGACCGGGCGGGGGCGGGATGTCGCCGGGCACGAATTCACCCGTGGCATCGGAAGCGACCGTCTCGTCGACGCCCATGATGCGATAAAGCGAAGTCGAAGCATCGGTCGTCGCGTCGTCGGTGGGCGTGGACTGTCCGGGCAGGAGACCACAGCCTGCCAGCGAGCAGAGCGCAAGGGGGAGAAGCAGGCGTTTCATCGGACACCTCCAGGTCGGACAGCCCCGACCCGGGGTCCGTCTTTCTCACTATCCCTCCTGGAGGTCGGCCTGCAGATGCGCCATCTGGCGTATCCGAGATGATGAACGGGTAAAGCCAAGGCGAGATTCAGACTCGAGGCATCGGCGTCTGGTCTACAGGGCACCGGGGAGCGAAGGGCGGCCCCCCGCGAGGAACCGCCCTCCGACGTGAACGACGGATCAGCGCTCGTGATCGTGCCCACGACCATGGGGGGGGGGGGCCATCGGACGGCGTCCGCGAGAGGTGCCGCCATCTCGGCTGCGCTCCTCACCGCCCCGCATCTTTCCGCCACGAGAGTCACGGCCCCGGGG
>JBEIFE010000553.1:0-1827 GCA_040382575.1 Candidatus Sericytochromatia bacterium | reverse complement strand
CGATGGGACCAGCCAGAACCCCGTCACGTCATCGGGAGAAAACGTCCGGGGCCAGCTGGACGTTACCCCCGTGGCATTGCCGGCAGGAACCCGCGGATCGAGCACGTCCCGGGCCACGGTCGTAACCGTCCGGCCATTCGTACATCCGAAGTAGAGCCCGGCCAGCACTATGGCCACGGCGATACCTTTGATTCCTCGCGTCATATCAGAGTCTCCCTCGAGGTGAACGGGTCATGTCACAGACATCAAGCGGACTCGCCGGAGCTCGTTCTAGGTCGCGCACATCCCCGTGAAATACAGATTCAAGGTCCGGCCCACGACCTCGGCCAGCGGTTCGCTGCCATAGGCCCCCATGCTCCACGGCCCGATGGTGCTCGAAAACAGCCCGATCATGAGATGCCGGGTGAGCTCCGCCGGGAGGTAATCCGTCCGGACCTGCCCCAGGGCCTGCGCCCGGCGAATGAGCGCCTCGATGATAGCGCGCTCCTCGCGCATGGGCGCATCCTCTTCCGAGATGGTCTGTCCCTGATCGCGCCGGCGCTTCATTTCCTGCATGCGCAGCATGTGGAAGGCACGCGAGGTCTCGGGATACTCCGCGAAGGCTGCAGCCATGGTGAGCATCATCCGACGGATGGCCTCGAGGGGCTCGGGATGCTCATCGGGCGGACCGAAGGCCTGGCAAGCCTCTTCAAGATAACCGGCCATCATCTGCGCGAGGACCATCAGGATGTCCTCCTTGCGCGCGAAGTAGTTGAAGACGGTGGGACGGCTCACGCCAGCACGCACGGCGATCTCGTCCATGGTGGTTGCATCGAATCCTTTGGCCTCGAACAGCTGCACGGCCGAGCGGGCGATGGCCTGGCGGCACTCGTCCTTCTTGGCCTGCCGGTGTGACGGCCTTCTCACCTTCGTGAAAGCCGCTTCCACGCGATCCTCCTTTTCGACGACGGAACCTTCTCCAGTATAAGCGATCCGCCCCCGGGTACAACCGGAGAACTGCGTCATGACACGATCGTCGCCACGGGAGGTGCCCCTTGATCGAGACCTCGCTGACCCGGATGCTCGGGATCCGCTATCCCCTCGTGGGCGCCCCCATGTTTCTCGTCTCGAACGTCGAGATGGTCGTGGCGATCTCGGAGGCAGGGGGACTCGGTGCGATTCCCTCCCTGAACTTCCGCACGACCGAAGCGTTCCGGACAGCCATCGAGGCCATCCAGGCACGGACCTCGGCCCCGTTCGCCGTGAACCTGATCCTGCTCGGGAACGAGCGCCTCGAGGCAGACCTCGAGGTATGCCTCGAGCGCAAAGTCCCCGTGCTCATCACGAGCCTCGGGGATCCCACGGCCCTGACGACGCGAGCCCACGATGCTGGCCTGCGCGTCTTCTCGGACGTGACGACTCTGCGCCACGCGCGAAAGTGCGTGCAGGCGGGGGTGGACGCCCTCGTGGCGGTGGCAGCGGGCGCGGGCGGCCATGCCGGGACCGTGAGCCCCCTGGTACTCGTGCCCCAGTTGCTGGAACAGGTGAAGATCCCGGTCCTCGCGGCCGGAGGGATCGCCACGGGGGCCCAGGTGGCGGCAGCCCTGGCACTCGGTGCGGCGGGCGCTTACGTCGGCACCCGCTTCATCGCGAGTACCGAGGCTCCCGTGCCGGAAGGCTATCTCCAGGCTCTGGTGACCCTCGGCCCGGAAGATCTCGAATATTCTGCCGAGGTCACGGGACACCCCGCCAACTTCCTCAAGCCCAGCCTGGAAGCCTTCCGGTCCCGGCGAGAAGCTTCCGAGAAGAAGCCGGGAGCCTGGAAAGACGTATGGAGCGCGGGACATG
>JBEIFE010000552.1:0-1828 GCA_040382575.1 Candidatus Sericytochromatia bacterium | reverse complement strand
GGCGTCCGCCTCGAGGGGCGGCTCGTCCGCATGGATGCCCCCGTCCAGGCTGGCGATCACCTGGAATTCAGGCTCGACGCCCCCGAGTCCGGACACGTGGACCCCGAACCCCTGAAGCTCACCGTCGTCCACGAGGACGAGGATGTCGTGGTCATCGACAAGGCGCCGGGCCTGGTCGTGCATCCGACCCACGGGTGCCACCACGGCACGGTCGCTAACGGGCTCGTACATCGCTACCGCCAGCAGGGCCTTCACCCCGGCGTGCACCCCGTCCATCGTCTCGACCGTGGCACGTCGGGGCTGGTGCTGTTTGCGCGGCATGCCTTCGCGCACCATCGATTGGCGATCGCCCTCGAATCAGGCGGCATTCACCGCCATTACCTGGCCGCGGCCTCGGGGCAGATCGAGGGTGACGTCCACCGGGTCGAGGCCCCGATCCATCGCCTCGGGGGCCCAGGAGGGCGTCGCGTGGTCGATCCGGCCGGACAGGACGCCATCACCCATGTCCAGGTCCTGGCTCGCGATACGACCCGTGATCTGACGTGGATCCGTTGCGTCCTCGAGACGGGACGCACCCACCAGATCCGGGTTCACCTCGCCCATCTCGGCCACGCCCTCGTCGGGGACACCCTCTACGGTGAGGCGGTTCGTCTGGTCACGCGCCCGGCCCTCCATGCCGCCCGGCTCGTTTTTCCGCATCCGAGGACGCGCGAGGAGGTCGTGTTGCTTTCGGCCTTACCACCGGATCTGCGGCTGCTGCGTCCACCGGCCGATCTGACCGTTTGAATCCAGCGCTCAGCGCGCCAGGTCCTTCAGACCGAGCGCCCGGGTCGGTTTGAGCCACATGGTGGCCCCGTCGACCTCGGGCCAGGGCCCCTCTTGCAAGAATGCGTCGATCCACGGGGCCAGGGCCCCCGGAACGGCCAGAGGCATCGGGTCGCAGGGCCCGTCGAGCACGACCAGGCATCCACCGGGCAGGGCCTCATAGAGCATCTTCGAGGACCACGATTCCCGACGCCGACCGGTTCCCGCCATGACGAGCACGGGCAGTTCGCAGGCATGCAGGAAGGGGGTCCACATGGGGATGGGGGCCGCCATCACGGCCTCGCGGGCGTCTTCATGGATGGCGACGTGGCCGGGCGGAGAATCCCACCAGTCGGGCTTCGGAGCTCCCCCCAGACGGAAAAGGCCTGCGTCACCCGCAAGACGGGCCCCTGAAAGTGCCAGCCGGTGATGGATCTCGCGGTTCTGGCACTCGGGATAGCCACTCACGAGGATCAGTCGGTGGACCCGGGCGGGATACTTGAGGGCGAAGAGCATGGCGACCAGAGCGCCCTCCCCGTGGCCGATCACATGGGTGGCCGGGACTCCACGTGCGTCGAGCAGGAGACGCAAATCTTCGACCAGCACCTCGGGATGATAGGGCCCCATCAGCGGCCCCGAACGTCCGTGACCGCGCAGGTCGAACGTGAGCATCCGGACGGGGTTGGTTAACCGCGCGCGCAGGGGTTCCCAGAGCGCGTGGGAGAACCCCAGGCCGTGGACTGCGACCAGAGGTTCTCCCTCACCGGACTCTTCATACCAGAGTGAGTTGATGCCCATCGCGAGGTAGGGCATGACCGGCCTTTCAGCGCTGGGAGAACGGCTTCACGAACTCGCGCCAGTTCTCGCGGGAGTAGGCAATCTTGGAGGGATCGTCATACTTCGCGTTATACCCCGTGTTCGGGGTCGGGAAGTAGATCACGAGCCCCTGGGACTGCCCCACGCCACCGAAGGTGTCCGTCGGCTTGCCCGTGTGCGCCTCGCGAACGACGGTGGCCGAGAGGGC
>JBEIFE010000551.1:0-1833 GCA_040382575.1 Candidatus Sericytochromatia bacterium | reverse complement strand
TCGCTCCGCTCCCCCCGGCCCGAGGGAAGAGATGACGAGCAGCAGCCTCACCAACTCGGTTCCCCCGAACTCGAAGCGAGTGAACGGTAGAGCTCCTCATATCGGTGGACGCTGGCATCCAGGGAAAAGGCGCTTTCGGCAAGCTGACGCGATTTCTGGCCCATTTCAGACGCGAGTTGCGGATCGGACAGGACCTCCAGCATCGCGCCACCCAGGGCCTCGGGCTGGCCCGGGGGGACGACGACCCCCGTCTCACGATGTCGCACCATCCGGCTGACCTGGCCCACGTCCGTGGACACGACAGGCAGACCGCAAGCCATCGCCTCGAGGATCACGCCTGGCATGCCCTCGGAGTGTGAAGGGAGCACCAGCAATCGGGCATCTTGCAGATAGGGCAGAACGTGCTCTTGGCGCCCCATGAACTCGACCGTCCTCTCGACCCCCGCATCCATGGCACACGCACGAAACCGCGAGGCGTCGCTACCGTCGCCGACCACCCGGAGTCGCGCTTGCGGAAGCATCCGCACCACCTGCTTCCACGCCTCGAACAGCACCTCGGGGGCCTTGACCGACTCGAGACGCCCCACGAAACAGGCAATGGGAGCCTCGGACACGCTCGAGCCAGGACGAAACATCTCCAAGTCAACCCCGTTGGGGATGAGCTCGGCATCCCGGCCCAGATGGGTCTGGACCTCCCGGGCCGATTCATCGCTCTTCACGATGATCCGGTCGAAGCGTCGCAAGGCCCGGGGATACACGCGGGCGAGGACGGAACGACGCAGGGCCATGAACAGGTCGCCCTCTTCCTTGTTGAAGCCACCGGCAAACAGGGTGAGCAGCGTGGGGCGACGGACCAAACGTCCGGCCAGCGCGACGGCCAGCGCTGGAGACAGGGCCTGGAAGGCATGTACGGCATCATATCGATTCCGGAAACGCCAGGCGTATCGGAGCACGGCAAGCGCGAAGATCCCGGTGCGCGACCCAATCCGGAGGACGTGAACACCGGCCAGATCTTCAGACTCTGGCAGCGAGTCTTCATGCCGCATCGTGAGGACCGTGATACGGTGCCCTCTTTTCACCAGCCCCTGTGCCAGACGCAAGGCCTGCATCTCGCCGCCCCCGATAACGGGATGAAACCTCGAAATCACGAACAGAAGGGAAAGAGGCTCGATGTTCATGTTCGAACTCCCTGCGAGGGCCTGGACCGCCTGCGCTCATGCTGCAACCTGGCATCCTGATAGACCGCCTCGGTTCGCCGGACCATCTCATCCAGGGTGAAGCGTTCGAGGAAGCGTATGCGACCGGCTTCCCCCATCCGTGCCCGAGATCCAGGATCCTCGATCAATCGTGTGAGGCGGTCCACGAGCGTGGCCAGATCGCCGCGCGGAACCAGATAGCCCGTGTCGCCCTCCACGATGGCTTCTCGAACACCACCGACATCCGAGGCCACCACGGGTAGCCCTGCTCGCATGGCTTCAAGGATACTCAGAGGGAAAGCCTCATAACGGCTCACGAGGACAAAAACACTCGCATCTGCCAGCAACTCGGGCACGTCTTCCCGGCGTCCGAGGAAACGCACGCGAGACTCGATACCCAGGCCCTTTGCAAGAGTCAGAAGCTCCCCGGACTGGGGGCCCTCACCAACCAGATCCAGACTCACCCGGGACGGCAGTCGGGCAAGCGCCTCCAGCAACCGATGCGGCTCCTTGGGATCCCCGAGGCGAGCCACCATGATCAACCGGACCTCGTCATTTCCGGGACGGGCAACGGGCTCATGGCCGCTCGTCGCGATGCCATTGTGGACCGTGACCAGGGACTCCGGAGACCCCACCT
>JBEIFE010000550.1:0-1835 GCA_040382575.1 Candidatus Sericytochromatia bacterium | reverse complement strand
GGCGGCTGGAAGACCTCTGAATCCGAGCGCATCGACCCGGCGTCATTCCGACATGCGGTCCACGCGGCCTTTGGCATCGCCCCCGCCTGCATGCGCGACGGGTACGGGATGGTCGAGCATGGCATCCCGTACCTCGAATGCGAGTCACATCGCTTTCACGTGCCCGTGTGGGCACGTGCGATCATCCGTGACGTCGGAACCCTCGCCCCGATCCCGGACGGTGAGGTCGGTCTCCTCGAACTCCTGACGCCGTTCAACCGGGCCATGCCGACCCTGGCATTGCTCACGAGTGACCTGGCGCGTCTCGACCGGGACTGCCCCTGCGGGCGCCCCACGGCCACGGTTCACCTGGCAGGCCGGGCTGGCACCCGCAAGAACCGCGGCTGTGCCCTTTCGGCGGCGGCCCTGCTCGAGAAGGGAGCGCGCGCGTGAGACCTCAGTGGATCCTGGGTCGCGAGGAGCACGGCGACCTCACGGCAGACCGCGTGCGTGACCTCGTGCGCGAGGCGCGCGACCTTCGCGAGGCGATGCGTGCCGTCCCCGTCGCCGAGGTGCTCGCCTGGCTCGAGCGCGCGTCGGTACGATGGCGCGATCCGGCAGATGCATGGACCCGCGAGAACCTCGAGATGCTCGTGCGCGAGATGGGCTGCTCGACCGAGATGGCCCGCCTGGAGCTCGAGGCGCTGGCCACCGTGTCCTCACAGGCCTACCTCGAAGCCAAGATCGTGGCCGAGTTCGGAGCCGTCGAGGGCCTCGAGTCCTGGTCCGGTTCGCCGGTTACGGGCTTCCGCAGACCGCATCCACGCGGCGTCGTCCTGCACGTCGCGGCCGGAAACTCAGCCACGGGAGGCCTCCTGAGTGCCATCGAGGGCCTCGTCACGCGCAACGTGAACGTGCTGAAGGCCGCGAGCGGCGCCCCGACGCTGGCCCTTGGAGTCGCGCGGCAACTGGCCGAGGTCGACCCGGGCGGTGTCCTCTCGCGGGCCCTGAGCGTCGTGACGTGGCCCGGGGCCACGAGCGACCTCCACCGGACCTTCCAGCAGCTCGTGGAGGCGATCGTCGTGTGGGGTGGCGAGGACACGGCCCGTGCGTACCGTGAGGGCCTGGGCCCCGATACCCACCTGGTGGTCTACGGTCCGAAGGCCTCCTTCGCGGCCATCGCGCGCGAGCATCTCGAAGATCCGCTCACGGCGCGCGATCTGGCCCGGGCGATCGCCCTGTTCGACCAGTCGGCCTGCTCGAGCCCCCAGGTCTGCTACGTCGAGGACGATTCCGCCGATGCCGCGCCCACCCGGGCCTTTTGCGCGCGCCTGCTGGAAGCCCTCGAGGAGGTACATGCCCGCGAACTTCCGCAGGGCGCGCTCTCGCAGGCCGAGCGTGCCGAGCTCACCAAAGAGCGCGAGATGGCCCGCTTCGCGGCGGCCCAGGGCGAGGCGGGGCTCTGGATCCCGGCCGATCGAGCCCCCCACGCCACCGTCTGGTACGACGAGGACCCGACCTTCCTGCCCTCGCCGCTGATGCGCACCATCCGGGTGAAGCGCGTGCCCGACCTCGGGGGGCTCGCGCCTCACCTGGCCCCCTACGAAGGGTCCCTCCAGACGGCCGGCCTGTCGGCGCCCGCCGGACGCATGCTCGCCGTGGCGGATGGTCTCATCGCTGCCGGGGTTCATCGCGTCACGACGATCGCGGGCATGAGCGGTGGCTCACCCGGCGAGCCCCATGACGGTCATCTGGGGCTGCAGGAGCTGGTCCGCTGGGCCTCGGTCGAGATTCCGGGAGCTCCCGATCGGTTCGATGCCCGCGAGTGGTTGGCTGCCGAGCCTCTCGACGATCTG
>JBEIFE010000549.1:0-1841 GCA_040382575.1 Candidatus Sericytochromatia bacterium | reverse complement strand
TGCAGCCCGCGCCGACGTGGGTGACGATCGTCGTGAGCGTGTGAAAGCTTTCCAGGCCGAGCTTCTCCGGGTCACCACTCCTTCGAGCGACTCCTACGAGATCCGACGGGGAGAGGGAACGGCTTCGGTGGTCGTCGACGATCTCTCCCTGCTGCGCCAGGCGCACGAGGTCTCGAGGGAGCAAGAAGTGGCTACCGTCTGGGCCTGGCGGGCAACGGGCCAGCTCTTGGTCGCCTTTCTCGCCTTGCCTGCTGGGGCCTGGCTCGCCTTCGACAACTTCCTGGGGAGGCCGCGACCTGCCGGGGTGGCCCCTTACGTGCCCGAGCCAGCGACCGCGATGGCGCCAGGTGGTGATCTGGGCAGTTTCGCCGTGGCAACCGTCGGCCTTGGGCTGGTCTCCTGGGGGCTGTCAGAAGGTGCGACGTGGTTCCGCGAGCGTCTGGGCTGGTCTGCCCCGCGCTTTCTGGAGGTGAAGGAAGCCACGGAGCTGGGGGTGCGTGCCCGTTCGGCGCTGCTCGATGACTGGGCTCTGGTCGAAACGGACGTGACCTCGTCTGGATCGACAGCCATCGGGCCGAGTGCTCTGGCCACCGCTTCCGGCCAGCCGGCGTCCGCATCGGCTGAGCCCAGGTCGGGCGGAGGGCTCGCCGCGCTGACCACGGCAGGGGCGCTCGTCCGGGCCCAGAGAAGCGACGGCTATCGGCCCGTGATGGTGTATGCTCGCGCTCTGCCGGATGCCTCGGGCGTACTGGCAAGGGGGGAGTGGCACGTCGGCTGGCAACACCGCGATCGCCCCGACTGGCTGGACGTGTCGGTACCCGTCTTCGGCGAATCTCCGCGAATCGGGAGCCTGCCCGAACCGTTCAGAGTATGGGGCTGGCCCGCGGGGGTGCCGCCTCGCGAGGGCGAGTTCGCGACGGCTCCATCCGTGGACAGTCCCGAGGCCGTGAAAAGTCTCATGGGTGAGCTCACGCGTCGCGGGATCCCGGTATTGCTGGATGAGACGACCTTGCTCTGGGTCGCCCGCCATCCGCAACTCGGGCGGACACTCTGGATGCTCGAGACACCCGAAGGTGTCCTGCCGGTGGCCGTGGATGCCCGGTCCGGTGAGGTGGTCGAGGTCCCCCAGCCAGGGACCGGAACGCTTCCGACCGTGCCCCAGGCTCCTGCACGCTGAGTGCACCGCGGACAGACGGGTAAGTTTCGGTTAACTCCGGTCAGAAAAGAATTGAAGATCTCGATAAATCGGGTGAACATCCCCGGTCGGAGGTGCCCCATGTCGTTCTCGGTCGGCCTTGCTCCGCAAACCCCGGTCCCCGTACCCACGGCTCCGACCCTACCTGGCGTGCCGGGGGGAGTGTCTCCGACCCCCCCGCTCGTGCCCCCGGGGGTCATTTCACCCGCACCCGTTTCGGTCGCTCCGGTTCAGGCCGTCCCCGCGATGGACACTTGGCAGCCGTCTCAGGGCGCCCCGATCGTCAATCCCGTCGATGTTCCGGCTCCGACACCTTTCATCCAGTTTGCGGCGATCGGGAACCTGGTCACCTGTCTCCTGCATCCCTTGCAGACGGGCCAGGCCGTCGGTCGCTGGCTGGGCAAGTTACGGGATTTCGACCAGCTCGGAAACATCGAGGTCGTGGAAAGTTCCCAGGCGATTGCCAGCCTGCGTGACTCGGCCTCGGCGATCGCGGCCACGGGACTCGACAAGGTGTTTCCATGGCTCGCTCGGCCCGTCGAGAAGCGCGCGAGCAAGGCCCTGGCCGAGTTCCGCCCCGATCTCGAGACGTGGGTCGCGAATCGATCCGGTGGACCCGTCACGCTGTCGTGGGCCTCGCGGGGTC
>JBEIFE010000548.1:0-1841 GCA_040382575.1 Candidatus Sericytochromatia bacterium | reverse complement strand
TTCCATATCCGATCCGGCAGTGGAACTCGATCCGACGGCCACGCATGAGAAGCTGTTCGACCTCTGGGTGGAGCGTTTCGAGCAGATCGGCGCCGAGCACGGGTTCAAGCTGGCCTGGGTACCGGAGAGCGCGATGCTGCTGACCATTCCTGAGCACCAGGACAAGCTGGATCCGGCCCTCGTCCTGACATGGCGAACCCAGGCTCTCGAAGAAGTGCGGGAACTCTGGCACTCCGGCGGAATCGCCCTCGTTTGCAGTCCGAGCCAGGACACCGATTCGAGCCCGGATATCGAATCGAGCCCGGAAGGCGACTGATCCGACAACCGTTCACCCTGCCCCGTCATCCCGGAAAAGGAACTTGCGTGCGCCGTCTCTTCACCGCCTTCATCGCCTGCACGGCCCTCTGTTCGATCCCCCTGCTACCGCGACCGGCCACGGCAGGCCTCGATTCCGTGGTGACGCCCCCGGGCAAAGCCCCCGGGCGAGCACGCTTGCGGGATCTGGGTATCCGGATCGGTCGCGGAACGCCGGGAGCACTGAACGCCATCACGGACGTGCCCGGCGTGAAGGTCGGCCACGTGACGCTGATTTCGGGAGAGGGGCATCTCGTTCCCGGTCAGGGACCGGTCAGGACGGGCGTCACGGCGATCGTCCCCCGCGAGGATGTCTGGCGCAACAAGTGCTTCGCGGCGGGCCACGTGTTCAATGGCAACGGCGAGGTCACGGGGATGCACTGGGTCAACGAATCCGGGCACCTCGAGACGCCCATCCTGCTGACGGATACCCTGTCCGTTGGCAAGGTCGCGGATTCGGTCGTGAGCTGGATGTGCCGCCAGTATCCCGACATGGGGCGGCTCTCGGACACGGTACTGCCCGTGGTCGCCGAGTGCGACGACCAGTTCCTGAATGACCAGCAGGGTCGTCATGTCCGTCCTGACCATGTCTTCGCGGCGATCGACGGAGCGACTTCCGGGCCGGTCGCGGAAGGATGTGTGGGTGCCGGGACCGGGATGGTGGCCTACCGGTTCAAGTCCGGAATCGGCACGGCCAGCCGGGTCCTGCCGGCCAAGAGCGGCGGGTACACCGTCGGTGTGCTCGTCAACGCCAACATGGCGCCTCGCCCGGAGCTGCGGATCGCGGGGGTGCCGGTGGGCGAGTTCATCACCGATCTGATGCCGCAGTTGAAGCCGTCCGAGGGCTCGATCATCATCGTGGTCGCGACGGATGCCCCCCTGTTGCCGCACCAGCTCGAGCGCGTGGCGAAACGGGCCGTCATGGGTCTCTCGAGAACGGGGTCGACGGGGCGGAACTCGTCGGGAGACTTCGTGCTGGCCTTCTCGACGGCCAACACGTGGGCCGAGAACGAAGAAGCCACGCAGTCCGTGCTGGCGGCGCACGGCGACGTGCTCGACGGCGTGTTCGATTCGACGGTCGAGGCCACCGAGGAGGCCATCGGAAACGCGCTCACGGCGGCCACCACCACCCGGGGGTGGGATGGCCACACCGTGCACGCGCTGCCGCTGGACCGCCTCAAGGCGCTGATCAAGCGATATCGGCCTTCTTGATCAGACCATCCGGGCCAGGCATCGGGGCATTCGGGAGGCGCCCCGACTGGCGGGCTGCCGAAGGTAGAGCACCACCGGGATCACGGGCTTTCCGTGCTCAGCATGCAGAAACGCGGTCAGCGAAGCGAGACGCCGGGCAAGCGTGCGGTCGTATCGGGCCTGCACCTCGACGACCACCAGGAAGTCCCCGAGCTCCGGATCCGTCATATGCAGCTCGATGTCCGGCGTCCGCTGCTTGATGGGGGACTCCCGGGTGAGGGCCTCGACCAGCCGCG
>JBEIFE010000547.1:0-1843 GCA_040382575.1 Candidatus Sericytochromatia bacterium | reverse complement strand
CGACTGCGCGAGCGAGGTCAAGATCGAGGCCCCGATCGCCGCCAGAGTCGAGACCAGGATGTCTCGGTTCGCGATGTGCGCGATCTCGTGCGCGAGAACCCCGCGCAACTCCCGGGTGTCGAGCATCTGCATGATGCCATCGGTGACGGCCACGACCCCGTGCTCGGGGTTGCGGCCCGTTGCGAAGGCATTGGGCTGACTCTCGGCGATGTGGAACAGGCGGGGTGTCGGGATGTTCGCACGAGCCGCGAGCTCGGAGACCATCTGATAGAGGTCAGGAGCCTGGTCAGGATGGATCTCGGTGGCACCATGCATGGCGAGCACCGCCCGGTCCGAGAAGAAATATGCCCACACGTTCATGCCGATGGCCAGCAGCAAGAAGATCGGCATCTGGCGCGGCGAGAGCCCCGATCCGATGGCCAAGATGGCGGCCGTCAGGCTGCCGAGCAACATCAGGGTTTTGAGCTGGTTGTTGAAGGCGTTCAAGGGGTTCTCCTCGGAGGCCCGTGCCTCACAGAACCACCTTATCGGAGCGCCAAGATGTCGTCCATCACGAAATATCAACATGACATGTCGTCTGCTGCGACATATGATGCAACCATGCAGCCCCTCAACTACCAGCATCTCCTGGTCTTCTCGATCGTCGCCCGCGAGGGGGGCCTGGTTCCGGCCGGCCGCGTGCTGAACCTCTCGCATCCGACGCTGAGCGTCCAGATCCATGCGCTCGAGCGACAACTGGGAGTCAAGCTGTTCACGAAGGTCGGCCGGCGCCTCGTGCTCACGGAGGCCGGCCGTCAGGCGCAGCGTCTCGCCAGCGAGATCTTCGCCATGGGCGACGACCTGGTGGAGAGCGTGCGGGGCCTGGGCACGGGTCGGCCGCTGCGCCTGGAGGTCGGCGTGGTCGACGTCATGCCCAAGCTGGTGGCCCGCCGGTTGCTCCAGCCTGCGCTCGCGCTCGATGAGCCCGTGCGCCTGGTCTGTCGCGAGGGCAGCCTCGAACGGCTGCTGGGGGACCTTGCGCGCAACACGCTCGACCTCGTGCTGGCCGATTCTCCGCTGCCCTCGGGGAGCCCGGTCCGGGCGCACTCGCATCTGCTGGGGTCCTGCGGGGTCCGCATCCTGGCGGCTCCCGGGCTGGCCCGCCGGTACCGGGACGGCTTCCCCGGCTCGCTCGCGGAGGCGCCATGGCTCCTGCCGGCGGAACGTCTGACGCTCAGGCGATCGCTGGACCGCTGGTTCGAGCAGCACGGGATCCGGGCCCGGATCGTGGCCGAGTTCGAGGACATCGCCCTCATGCAGGCCTTCGGTGCGGACGGCGTGGGCATCTTTGCCGCACCGGATGCCATCGAGACCGAGGTCGTGAGCCGCTACGGCGTCGAGCGGATCGGGACGGCGGAAGGGGTCGTGGAGCAGTACCACGCCATCACCGCCGAGCGACGCGTCGAGAATCCGGCCGCCCGCGCCATCTCGCTGGGTGGCTTCTGAAGGAACGCCGCCCCGAGGCGGATCCCCGAAAACAAAATCAGGAGAGCCAGGAGGATTCGCAACGTCCTGGTCGGGATCCGGTGGCTCCAGATGACCCCGAGAGGGGCCCCGATCAGGGTCCCGGGGATGAGCCACGCGGCGGTTGCGAAAGCGATCTGCCCGCTCCAGGCCTTGCCCAGGGTGCCGGACAGGGCCGCCGCGGCGACGGTGACCAGCGAGGTGCTGACCACCACCCGCAGCGGCATGCCCAGCACGGTTCGCATCAGGGGAACGAGCAGAAACGCGCCTCCTGCCCCGACCAGGCCGGACAGCACGCCGACGGAACCGGCCAGCACGACCGCCCGCGTGCGGGAGACGT
>JBEIFE010000546.1:0-1849 GCA_040382575.1 Candidatus Sericytochromatia bacterium | reverse complement strand
TACTTCCAGGTCGATGAATCGCTGCTGGCCGAGATCCTGCCCGCCCGCCCCGAAGAGGAGGCGCCGGCCGGGGATGCTCCGCCCGCCTGATAAGGCTCAGGACAACCGGAGACTCGACCGGGCACCGGGCTTACCTCCGCCCGTGAGCTTGACCTGATCGAGCAATCCCCGGACTGCCTGAACCGTGCCCCGCTCACCCGAGGTGGCCGAGCCCCCGGAGCGAGCCGCCAGCGCGCGGATCTTGACCAGGGGATACTCGACCTCGGGAATCAGCAGGAAGGCCTCGAGCTCGAGCTTGCCTCGGATCTGCTCGAGAGCCCGGGCGAAGGCCTGGATCTGCCGATCGACGTCAGGCGCGGACTGGTCGACGACCGCGCCGATGACCACCCCGGGCTCGGCTGGCAGAAGGTTGAAGGGCGCCGTCATCCGGGATTGCCCACCCCGATGGGCTTCTGGCGTTCACCGGGCGTGACCCAGTCACGCAGGGCCTGCTCGAGGCCCTTGTCGCCGTCCTTGAAGAGCATCGGGTTGTAGGGGCCTCGCACGCCGGCCAACCGAACGAGCGCGTGGGCGCCCTCGGGGGTGAGAAAGACCTCCTTGCCATCCGGGAGCTTCCGGCTCTCGGTGGAATTCCCTGCCTTCATTGAATGCGCGTCCAGGACCTCCCCGTTGCCGGTGAGGAAGGCCATCGGGTCATCCGCCGGGGGCGCGGACTACGGGTCGATCCGTCCCGCCGTGGTCCCGACCACGATCGTCATGTTGCCACCCACCCCGCCGACTCCACCCATCTTGCACCTCCGGTATCGTCACCGCACCACACCGGGGTTCATGTACCCGCGATCGCCCGATCTGGACCGGGTATGCGGTCCGGATCAGGCGATCACGACGGACACCGGAAAGGAACTCATACCCCGAAGCGCTTCTTCAGGAAGGTCTCGATCACCGGCGTGATCACCCGCTCCCCGGGACGTCCAACGGCCGCGTTCATTCCCTCGTGGTCGTATCCGGGCAGCCGCACCGGCTCGAACTGGTCACCGGGCTGCAGTGGATCCGCCCGACGGGCCGCCTCGTGGAAAGCGCGAGCCTCGTCGATGCGCGACTGACCCCCCTGGACGAACACCAGGAACGCCGGCGCACCCTGAGCCGACTTCACCTGCAAGAGCGGCGAGGCGTCGCGAAGGATCCACGGATTCGTCCCGAAGGCATTGTCGATCAGGGCCTTGTTGTCTCCACCCTGCGAGGTCGTGAGATCGTACGAGGCCGTGTCGTTCGCGATCACGCCCTTCAGGCTCGAGAACGGAAACTTCACCTCGTTCAGAAAACGTGGGTTGCTGGCCACCAGCGCTGCCAGGTGGGCGCCGGCCGAGTGACCGATCAGCGCGATGCGGGCAGGGTCCCCGCCGTACCGGGCCACGTTGTTCCGCAGCCACGCCAGGCTGCTCGCGACATCCCGCACCTGGTCCGGATGCATCGGGCGCACCCCGACGGGCAGACCCGGGTCGGCCAGCCGGTAGTTCACCGAGACGAAGACGTAGCCCTGACCGTTGAAGTAGGTCGGCTTGTCCGTCATCTGCTGGGCCTTGTCCCCCATGCGCCAGCCACCGCCGTGAACGTACACCACGACCGGACGCCGAGCTCCCTGCTCCCGGGTGCCGTACACGTCGAGCTTCTGCTGGGCGTGCCCCCCGTAAGCCAGATCCCGGGCGACCAGGGCCTGACGGGCAGGAATGGGGCGAAGGGTCGACAGAGACGCCACCTGGCGATCGCCACCGCTCACCGCCGGTGCGCCTTCCTCGGCCATCGGGTCCGCCACGGCCGTGGCAGGCTCCACCTCGACCGGCAGGGCGAC
>JBEIFE010000545.1:0-1854 GCA_040382575.1 Candidatus Sericytochromatia bacterium | reverse complement strand
TTGCCCTCGCCGGCGGTGCGGATGATGACGCCCATGCCCTCGGGGAGGGTGAGCTCGCGCAGGATCTTCTTGAGGCGCTGGCGCTCGGCCGGTTCCTCGATCTTGCGGCTGATGCCGCACTGTTCGGAGTTGGGCAGCAGCACCAGGTAGCGTCCCGGTAGCGACAGGTTCGTGGTGATGCGGGGTCCCTTGGTGCCGATGGGCCCCTTGGTGACCTGGACGATGATCTCGCTGCCGATCGGGTACAGCTTCGGGACGTCCTTCGTGGTGATCTTGGGCTTGTCCTTGCCCTTCTTCTTCCGGTCCTCGCGTTCAACCAGTTCGACGCTGGAGTCGAAGGTGCTCGGGATGATGTCCCAGTAGTGGAGGAACGCATTCTTCTCGAACCCGATGTCGACGAAGGCGGCCTTGAGGCCGTCCTCGAGATTGCGGACCTTGCCCTTGTAGACGGAGCCGACGAGGCGTTCGGCGTTGGTGCGCTCGACGGTGAAGTCGTCGAGCCGGGAATCGACGAGGACGCAGACCCGGGTCTCGAGGGGTTCGGCGTTGATGATGACCTCGATGGTCGACTTCTCCTCGGACTTGATGAGCTTGCGGACCTTCTTGACGACGTCCGAAACCGTCTGCCTGGCCCGCTCGATGAAGCCCTTGGGGGCGCGGGAGGGTGTTGGAGCCGTGGCGGCTGGGGACTCGTCATCGCCGTCGTCCTCGGTCTGGGAGTAGACCGGTGAGCGGTACCGCTGGTCGCGTCCGGCGGCATGGACCTCCTCGGTGCCCTCGGGGGTGTCCTCGGGGAGTCCGGCGGCGAGGTTCTCGGCGCGGCGGACCTCGGCCTCACGCCTGCGCCGGTCGAACGGCTTCTCCTCGGGCGCGAGGTCCTCGAGTTGTCCGGGTTTTGCCTCGATGATGACCGTGGGGGCATCGGCGGCCCGGTTGGGCTTGGGAGTGCTGAGGCCACGGTTGGGCTTGAACCGCATCGGCCCGCGGCCGCGTTTGAAGGTGTGTTGACTCATGGGATGAGGGAGTGGAGTGGAGTGGACGTCAGTAGTGGCGTCGATGGAGATGGATGTTCTGCAGGATCCCGATCGCGATCAGCGAGCATATCACCGAGGTTCCCCCGGCACTGAGCAGGGGCAGTGGGATGCCGGTCACGGGAACCAGCCGGATGTTCATTCCGATGTTGATGAAGATGTGGGTGAACAGAAGGGTCACGATTCCTGCGGCGAGCAGCCTGCCCAGGCGATCGCGGGCCTGTGAGGCGATCCCGATGCCGGAGAACAGCACCACGGCATACAGCAGCAGGACGAGGAGGCTCCCGAGGAACCCGCGTTCCTCGGCGATGACCGAGAAGATGAAGTCGTTGTGGGCGACGGCTCGCGGCAGGTATCCCAGCGCGCTCTGGGTGCCTTCACGCCATCCCTTGCCGAGCAGTCCGCCGCTGCCGACGGAGATGAGCGACTGACGGACGTTGTAGCTCTTGCTCTCCTGCTCGGCCCGCGCAGCCAGACGCTCGGCCGGGGTGGCGTCGGGCTTGGCAAAATCGAGCCCAAAATACACCAGCAGCCGCTGCTTCTGGTAGTCTTCCAGCTGGAGGAAATGCCAGCCGGGGGGGGCGTACAGGACGTCGACAAGCAGCAGTGTGGACACCAGGCCTGTGCCCGCCAGGAAGCGGACGAGGAACCGTCGGGGCACCCCGGCCACCAGCATCATGACAAGGGCGACTGGAAGGAAGACCAGGGCGGATCCGAGGTCGGGCTGCTTGAGGATGAGCAGGAAGGGCAACAGGGCCATGCCAAGGGCCTGCGCGAAGAGGATCGGGGAATCGAGCTCGGTGGCTGGACGGGCGAGGAAGTT
>JBEIFE010000544.1:0-1855 GCA_040382575.1 Candidatus Sericytochromatia bacterium | reverse complement strand
GCTCGAACGCCGTGCCGCCATGGATGCCTGTGCCCAGATCACCCAGATCGACCCGGGGCATGCGGAGGCGCATCATACGTACGGTCGACTGGCCCGTGACCAGGGCAATCTCGAGCAGGCCAAGACCTCGATCCGCTATGCGATTCACCTGCAACCCTCCGGCCAGTACTATCACACGCTGGGAACGATCTATCAGATGCTCAAGCAGCCCGAAGAGGCGCGCGGCGCCTTCGAACAGGCGATCCGTCGAGATCCGGATCTGGGCGAGGCCCAGGCCGATCTGGGTTTGCTTTGGCTCAAGTCCGGCGACACAGCTCGAGCCAGGCCTCTCCTGGAACGGGCCAGTCTGCTGATTCCGGCCGATCATGACCGGGCCATGGAGGTGCAGCAGGCCCTCATGATGTGTCCGTGAGGTCTTGAAGTGTGAAGGCGCGCCTTCTGAGCCGCGTCAGGCTCGCGGCTCTGGCGGTCGTCGTCGTCGCGGCTTCCGCCATCCTGGGAGGCCCTGCACTCACCGCCGCGATCCTGCTCGCGGCTCTCGGTGCCGGGCTCTGGGCCTTGCTGTCCGGGCCTTCCATCATCCTCCTGAACTTGCAGGCCCGGATCGCCGATCCCGTCTCCTGGCCTGGCCTGGTCCGGATCCTGGCCCTGGTGGCCTCGCGGGCGGAGATTATCCCGCCGACCCTGCTGCTCAGTCCCGATGTGGCCCCCTGGGCTTGCAGCCTCTCGGACCTTCGATCGGGGCCGGCGGTCATCGTCTCCCAGGGGCTCGTCACGCGCCTCGAACCGGAAGAACTGGAAGCCGTTCTGGCACATGAACTGGCCCATGTTCGATCCGGGGATCTCGCATGGATGACATTTCTCGCCGTGCTGGCCGGCGCCCCTGAATTCCTTGCAGGAAGGATCGGGGGCGCGCGGAGGCGTGCGCGCGGCAAGCGCACGTCTCGTTCGGGGGTTCACGTCATGCCCCCTCAACTGATCCTTGCAGGCGCCGCCGTTCCTGCGCTGCTGCTCCAGCTTGCACTCGACCGGCAGATAGACCTCGAGGCCGATCGTCTCGCTGCCCGATTCTGCGGAAATCCGATGGCCCTGGCCAGCGCCCTGGCCCACCTCGAGGAGGCGATCGCGGCTTCACCCGGACGCCGGATCCCGGGTGGCTGGATGCATCTGTTCACGGTTGACCCTGCTCCTGGGCCCCATGGTCCCGATCGTGACCTGTTTCGAATCTGGGCCTCGACGAGCGAGCGGATCGGCCGCCTGGAGGAACTCGCCGGGATCGCACCCTGACGTGTTCCAATCTCCCCTGCTTCTGGGCATGTATAGGTAGGTAGGCACTCCGGGAGGTGGCGATGGGGCTCGATCGGTTGGGTGGTGAGCGGATTCCGCTCGGAGAGTGGCTCGTTCACCTCCAGAAGCTGGACAGGCGTGGACTCGGCGAAGCCCTTCGCGAGCAGGAGACCGGTGGCCGGAAGCTCGGTGAGATCCTGGTCGATAAGGGGTTGCTCACACCCACGGAGCTCGAACAGATTCTGACCTTGCAGGACGATCCGGCTGGCAAGGCACCTCTGGTCGTCTCCCCCAAGCTCGGGGATCTGTTGCTCGCATCCGAGCGGATCACGCGAGATCAGCTCGAGGAAGCGCTTCGCGAGCAGAAGGTGTCCACCCGCCTCATCGGGGATGTTCTCGTCGAGATGGGCTTCGTCTCGGCCCGGGACATCGAAAGCGCATTGCGCTTGCAGGATTCCCTGCAGTTCACCTCCCGTCAGCGCCTCCTCGATCAGCTGGATGCACGTATCGGCACCGACCAGGGGCCCGGCGAGCGGATCAAGCTGCCCGCTGGGTTGCAGGGCCCCTT
>JBEIFE010000543.1:0-1856 GCA_040382575.1 Candidatus Sericytochromatia bacterium | reverse complement strand
GTCAGGATGGCCTTGGCCGATTGATCCTTGTGGTTCCGGGGGGATTGACCGCTCATGACGATATTATATCATTTTGATAAAACGGTATCTACTTTGTCATCGCTCGGAGGTCGCAAGCCTGAAGACTCGAGCCATCCGAGCCCCTCATGGCCACCCTACGACGAACACTGTGACATCCCCCGGATACAACTCTTCGCTACCAAGCTATGATAAGGGTTGTTCCACGAAGCGAGGTGCCCTTCCGGCAGCTCGAATTCCCATCCTGGAAGACTGTCCCGCCCGAGCACTTGGTTTACCAGGCCGACGAGCGCGCATTCCTCGGGGCCCTCCGGATGGCCCTCGAGGGGCAGCTGCCAGGTCTCGTCATGCGCGGGATGGATGATTCAGTTCTGTGTTTCGAGCCAGGACTCGAGGTCGGCCGGTGATTCCAGGTCGAGCAGGGTCTGGTGGGTTTCACCCTCGGCTCGTGCCTTGGCCTTCATCTGTTCCAGCATCTTCCAGGCAAACGATCCCGGCTGGGGAAGGACATTCCTGAGAATCGAATCGAACGATGAAAGTCACCGGTGTCGGGGTGCAGACTACAGCCCCGCCGCGATCGCGTTCACCAGCGTGCGCAGCGGATGGGCCGTGGCCCCCTTCGGCAGGTAGTCCCCCTCGCCCTCGAGCCACGAGGGCCCCGCGATGTCGAGGTGTGCCCACGGCGTGTCCCCGACGAAGCGCTGCAGGAACTTGGCCCCGGCGATCGCATCTCCGCGCCGCTCGTCGGCGTTCTTGAGGTCCGCGATATCGCCATCGGCGAAATCGTCGTAGATCTCCCACATGGGCATCGGCCAGAGCCGCTCGCCGGTGGTCGCACTGGCCTCCATCAGGACATCGCGGACCCGGTCATCGGGCGTGAAGAGACCCGTGACGTTTGGCCCCAGCGCCACGATGATGGACCCCGTCAGGGTCGCCATATCGAGGATGGTACGCGGCTTGAAACGCGAGATGGCATAGCCCAGACCGTCGCCCAGGATGAGACGCCCCTCGGCATCGGTATCGATGATCTCGACGGTCAATCCCGAGTGGCTGGTGCGGATGTCGCCGGGACGCTGGGCCCCACCGCCGGGGGCGTTGTCCGTCACGGGAGCCACGACCACCAGGTTCACGGGCAGCTTCAGCTCCGCCACCACCGAGAGGACTCCCATCGCCGTGGCGGCACCCGCCATGTCGGACTTCATCTCGTCCATGCCCTCGGCTGGCTTGATGCACAGGCCACCGGTGTCGAAGGTGACGCCCTTGCCTACCAGGGCCAGCGGTGCCGCACCCGGCTCCCCGCCCTGGTACGACATGACGATCATGCAAGGCGGCTCGGTCGAGCCCGCGTTCACGCCCAGGAGCAGTCCGCAGTTCAGACGCTCGAGCTCGGCCCTGTCGAGGATCTCGCACGTCACGCCGCGCTCGTCGGCGAGCATGCGGGCCTCCTCGGCGAACATGCTGGCGGTGAGACGGTTGGAAGGACGGTTCGTGAGGTCGCGGACCCAGCGCGTAGCCCGGGCCAGGGCAGGGACACGGTCGAGGGCCCCCGGAACCGGCGAGGCGACCACGAGGTCGATCCGGTCGATCTCGGGATCCGGCTCGTCGCCCGTCTCCGTGCCCCGGTCTTCCGTGAAGGTATAAAGGGCCGAGTCGAGGGCGAGAACGAGTTCCTCGACGGACCCCGTGAAGATCGTGGCATCGAGGATCACATGGCGAGCTTCGAGATTCCGGGCCTGGCGAATGGCCACGCCCCCCGCACGGCGCCACGCTTCGAGACTCGTGCTCGCAGACGCGTCACCCAGGGAAATCCGGATCCAGGTCCAGCCACCCGGGAGTCC
>JBEIFE010000542.1:0-1856 GCA_040382575.1 Candidatus Sericytochromatia bacterium | reverse complement strand
GCTTTGCTGGCCCTGACGGGTCTCATGGGCCTCGCGCTGTTGGTTTGCATGGGGCTGATGCAGGTGGCGATCGCCCCTGCCCATCTCGTGGCGATCGCCCTTGGAACCCTCGAGGTGGCCCTGGTTCTGGCCATCGGCATGCTGTTCTCGCTGTTGACCAGCCCCACTGTCGCCACGCTTTACACGGCCCTCATTTTTCTGGTCGGCCACCAGACCGGGGTCATCCGGGCTTACGGTCTCGAGGAGGGCGGTTTCACGCGCCTCTGGACCGGGGCGTTTTATCGGCTGTTTCCCAACCTGGAAGTCCTGAACCTTCGCAACCTGGCGGTGTACGGGGTGCTCCCGACCGTCGAACAGGTGTTTGCAGCCGGGATGCAAGGTCTGGCCTGGACCGTGGCCTTCATGGCAATCGCGGCTCTCGTATTCCGGTCGCGGGAGCTCTGAACCCATGTGGCGGTTCTTCCTCACGGGCCTCGTGGCCTCGGGCGTCGCAGTCGCGGCCTCGTACCGGATGCCCGATACCTCGAGTCCGGTGTGGATGGCGCAGATGTCCGTCGCTCCGAAGGCGATCGCACGCGTCACGGGGGGATTCCAGAACGTCCTGGCGGATGGTCTGTACGTACGCTTCAGTACCTACTGGGGGCACCAGCTCACCAACGGCCGTCACTTCATGAACCTGGAGCCCTTGCTGGAGCGAATTCTCGAGCTCGACCCGGATTTCAAGGCAGCTTACACCCTGGCGACGCTTGCTCTGGGCGATGCCGGGGAGGTCGAGGGGGCACTGCGTTTGCTGGAACGTGGCATGAAGCGCTCGCCGCTCGATCCTTTTTTTCCGTACCGCGCAGGCCTGGTGGTGTTCTTCAACACGGACGACTATCTGCGTGCCGCTCGATACTTTGAGCGAGCGGCCATGCTGCCCTCCGGGATGCCCGAGGCACGATACCTGGCCATCAACATGTACAGCCGCACGGGGCGCCGTGACCTGGCGGTCCGCGCCTGGCGTCAGCTTTATGAGACCTCCCGCGATCGATCGGTTCGGGAAGTCGCTCGTCGCGGTCTGCAGCGCCTCGGTGAGAGGCTCCCTGAGCGTCCCTCCTGATGTCTGGATGTTAGCTTGTCCCGGCTTCGGGTATAACCACGGCACGGTTCCACGAAAGGAAGTGTTCCATGTTGCGTCGTCCAACCCGCCAGCAGGGTTTCACCTTGATCGAGGTCTCGCTGGCGATCGTCATCGGGGTCGTCATCCTGGCGGGTGGTATCTCGCTGTACAACCAGACCAAGCTTTCGGCGGGTAACTCGAAGGCCCAGGAGCGTGTACTTGCTCTGGCCAGCCTTGCTGAAGAGATGATGGGTAGTAATCCCGGTCAGACGTATCCGACTCTGGCAAATCTGAGCACCCTGTGGTCCCAGCGTCGACCGGATGACAAGTGGGCCAGTCCCTGGGGTGGCAACGCGTTTGCCGTGCTTCCTGCCGATAATGCCGGGATCATCACGCCGAGCAGCGTCAACACGGCTGGTTCCTATACGGCTGCAGCCGAGACCTGGGCTGCTCCGACTGCCACCACGACCGCGGGTGCATTCACCACGGCCACGACCCAGGAGAACGCATCAGCCAGTGCTCCGGTTGCTACGAACATTCTCGGGAATACGGACAAGGTCGGGCAGTTCGTTTATCGCCGCGGCCCCCTCTGGTGCAATGTGTTCGACCCCATCGATTTTCAGCAGCATCAGCACAAGAACTACATCATCGGTCTTGTGAATTCTCGTGGAGATGGTCTGGCGTTCGTCGCAGGCGGAAAATAAATTTTATGTCGTCGGGCCCGGGTTTTGCCCGGGCCTTTTTTTTTTGAATTTTG
>JBEIFE010000541.1:0-1867 GCA_040382575.1 Candidatus Sericytochromatia bacterium | reverse complement strand
GGCAGGCAATCGCATGCGACTCCTCGTGATGCATGTTCAGGTCGGTCCGCTCTTGCCCGCACGTGCCTCGGAGGCCGATACGGTGGATGTGGCCCCTCACCGTGAGCGGCAGCGCGCACCGGCTCTCCGTGGGCGTATCCTCGTCGTGGATGACCAGGTCGACAATCGGCTCGTCCTGAAGCGCCGTCTCGAACTTCTCGGGCATACCGTGCTCCTTGCGGATTCCGGAGAAACGGCCCTCGGCATGATCGAGCAGGGCGTGGTCGATGTCGTGCTTCTCGACATCTTCATGCCCCGCATGGACGGATTCACCGTTCTGAACCGCATCCGGCAACGCGAGGACCTTTCTCAGCTGAGTGTCATCGTGCTCTCGGCGCTGGATGACGAGTCGAGCGTGGTCAAGGCCCTCGAGTACGGGGCGGACGATTATCTCACCAAGCCGTTCAATCCGGTCATCCTCCGTGCTCGCGTGAATGCCACCCTCGAGAAGAAGCGCCTTCGCGATCTCGAGTCTCGAGCCCGCGAAGAGATCGAGGCCCAGCGGGCACGCGTGGAGGAATTGATCCACGTCATCATGCCGAAGCAGGTCGTGGCCGAACTCAAGCGCGACCAGACCGTGCAACCGAAGCGCCACGAGAACGTCGCGGTCCTCTTCTGCGACATCGTGGATTTCACGCGCCATTGCGATCGAACGGATCCCGAGGAGGTCGTCCGGGAGCTTCAGACCCTGGTCGAATCATTCGAGCAGATCGCCATGGACTGTCAGATCCAGAAGATCAAGACCATTGGTGATTCGTTCATGGCTGCGGCGGGTCTGCTCTCACCCGTCGAAAATCCTGTGCTCGCCTGCATCGAGGCCGGTCTTGAGATGGTCCAGGCCGTGCGGACGATCGGGACCACGTGGCGCGTCCGCGTGGGGATCCACATCGGACCGGTCGTCGCGGGGGTCGTGGGGCGGCACCAGTATCTCTATGACCTCTGGGGTGATACGGTGAACATCGCCGCCCGGACCGAGGGCAGTGGTCGCGCGGATGGCGTGACCGTCACGGCCACGGCCTGGGAACGCGTGAAGGATCTCGTCGACGCCGAGACCCTGGGAACGGTAAATCTCAAGGGCAAGGGCGAGATGGAGTTGTACGTCATCCAGCGACTGCGCAAATAGCCCCGGTCCATCGGACCGGGGCCTGTAGGGGCTGAACGGATTCGATCAGCGCGGCTTGCGAGACGTCAGCGTGTTCGGCACGAGACTGAACACGTCGATCCGGTCCTTCTCCCAGGCCGGGACGAAGACTTCCGGATCACCGTCACCGTCCACGTCGCTCACGGCGCACTGTCCGACCGTGCAGCGCTCATCGACGATCGTCTGTTCACGATACTCCCAGTTGCCGGGCGCCTTGCGGACCGGAACGAGCAGGTGGGCTTTCTGGGAGGCGTCACCCGAGACCAGGATCAGAGGTCGACCGGTCGAAGCATCCTTCCCGAAGGCAAGTGCCTGCCCGGGAGCCGCCGGATTCATGCCACCCTTTCGAGCCTCGATGCCCGCGAACAGCGTATGGCGCACGGGGGTCTGGCTGGAAGTCTTGAAGTCCGAGGGCATCTCGTAGGCGAGCACGGCCCCGTTTCTACCCGACTCGTGATTCGAGACCAGAAGATCCTGGTGGCCATCGAGGTCGAGGTCGACCACCTGGACGTCGAACGCCGAGCCGAGAGCGCTTCCAGCATCGAGGACCCGCGAGGCCCAGCGATCGCCCTGTTGCCAGTGGACGGACAGCTTCTTCGAAAAGAACTCCGTGGCCACGATCTCCTCGCGACCATCTCCGTCCAGGTCGGCCATCCGGAAGTGGACATCGGGCCCCCTGGCGATGAG
>JBEIFE010000540.1:0-1868 GCA_040382575.1 Candidatus Sericytochromatia bacterium | reverse complement strand
CTGTCAGGAGCCTGCCCCCGGGACGACGCACGCAGGAGCGCCTCACTCGACCTCCCTCAGCGCCCTCACGGGACGGGTCACCTTCGAGCCCGAGCGGGTTCGAACGGCCCAGGTCGTGCTGGCGGACCTGGCGAAGGGCGCCACCGTCTCGCTGATCGACCTCGCGAGCGGGAATACCGTCGCGAGTTCCATCTCGGATGCCTCGGGTCAGTTCGTGCTGACCTTCGAGACCTTCACTCCCACCACGGGGGTCGGGTACATCCTGGAAGCCGTCAAAGGCCTCTCGCTCGGCAGCGCGCCCAACCATCCGGGGCTTCCCGCGGTCCGGGTCCGGACGGTCCTGGTCTGGAATGGAGGCTGGCAGAGTTTCACGAATGTGACGCCAGGCGCCGGGATCACCATCAGTCCGGCCACCACGGCCCTGGCGATCGCGGCTGACCTCCGGCGCGCGGGGGGCTCGAGCATCGGTGCCAGCAACCTGGTGGGCAAGATCAGCGGGTCGACCTTCACGGAGACGGGCACGGGCCTGACCGCGGCCGCGGATTTCAATCCGGTGCTGGGACTCGTGACGTCGGCTCTGTCGCAGGACCAGGATCCCGTCGCCACCCTGGCCCGCGATGCGACCTCGGGCCAGTACCGTCTGACGACGGCCGTCCCGAAAATCACCGGCCTGTCGCCCAGTCCGGCCATACCGGGCAGCAACCTCGTGATCTCGGGCCAGGGTTTCGATGCGAACCCTTCCAGGACTCAACTCTGGTTCGGGAGCATCCCGGCTGCCACTTGGAGCCTCTCGACGGACGGGTCGACGCTGACGGTCCCCGTGCCATCGAACGCCATCTCGGCACCTCTGACTCTCCGCCAGCCCGGAAACACCGAGCAGGTGATCGACCCCTTCCTGTTCGTCAAGGGAACCATGGCGACGTTCTCGGGGGACGGCACGGCCGAGACCCTCGATGGACCTCGAGGGCGCGGTAAACCCGGGTGCCTGGTGGGAGCGGCGGTCGATCCGCACGGTTACTTCGTGATCGCGACCTATCTGGATGGCTACATCCGCACGATGGACCGCTTCGGATACCTCAAGACCCTGGCAGGCAATGGCACGCAGAGCTTTGCCGAGGGGACCGGCTCCCAGGTGGCCTTCGCACAGCCCTACGGGGTCTTGCCCCTTCCCGACCGGAGTATCCTGGTGGCCGACTACGGCAATCACCGGATCCGGCGTCTGCAGCGGGACGGCTCGGTCACGACCTTCGTGGGGACGGGCAGCAGCAGCAACACCGATGGCACGGGCACGGCGGCGAGCATCGGGTATCCCGTGGGCCTGGCCCGAGATGCCAGCGGGAATATCTACACCTGCTCCTGGAATGGCAAGACGATCCGCAAGATCACCCCGGGTGGTACGGTCTCGACCTTCCTGACGGGCCTGGACGGCTACCAGTTCCCGATTGATTCTGCCGGGAACATGTTCATCGGAAGCCCGCTCACCCGCCAGATCCATCGCGTGAACCTGAGCAACGGCAGCGTCACGGCGATCGCGGGCTCGGGGTCCAGCGGGGTGGCCGATGGCCCGGCCGCCTCGGCCACGTTCAACGAACCCGTAGGGATGGCTCTGGCCCCCAACGGAGATCTCTACATCTCGGACTACTGGCAGTACCGGATCCGCAAGCTCTCGGGAGGAGTCGTCAGTACCGTCATCGGTGCGTCAGGAGTCGCCGGGAATGCGGATGGACCGGCCGCCTCGGCCACGGTCTGGAACGTCCACGAGATGGCGTTCGATCCGACCGGAAAGGCCCTGTTCCTTTTCCAGGCTTACGGAAACGCCATCCGGGTATATGTGCCATGACGGAGGCACGAAACCATGCGCAGATTCT
>JBEIFE010000539.1:0-1884 GCA_040382575.1 Candidatus Sericytochromatia bacterium | reverse complement strand
GGGTTCGAACCCTCAGCCAGACGTGCACGGGGTTTTCCGGTCGGACGTCGACCGGTTCACTTTCCGTGCACTCGTCAGCGGAAACCGCAAGTTCACGTATTCGGTCATCGTCGCGGTCAATGGCTACCCCATGCGCACGCTCTGGGCGTCGCCCTGGACCCGACAGGCGTCGGACGGCGTGGTCACCATCCCCTGGAACGGCTACGTCATGAGGTCCGGGGCGATCACCGATTTCATCCGCAAGGATATCCTGCCTCAGACCTCGGGGGCCTACCATCTGGCCACCGGAACCTACATGTATGCGATCCAGTTCCGCGAAGATCGGGTTATTGATGCAGCAACGGGGCTCCGGATTCCTGAGCTCTATTCCCTGTTTGCACCGGATATCGGGTCACTCGTGCAGGATGAGGGGCGCCGGCAGGGTGAACTTTTCGAGGATCACGAATTCGGTCAGACGCTGTTCTGTCAGTTTTCGCTCGATCCCGCCACGGAATCGGCTGCGCCCGTCCTTTCCGCATCGCCTACCCCCAGCCCATCACCCTCGGTCACTTCGTGATGGTGCTGCTGCCTCAGCGGATGATACCCAGCAGGTCATCGATCGAGCGATTGTAGTCCTGCAGGAAGGTCGAGAGCGTCCGGTAGACGAAGTTCGCGGCCTCGTTCTCGATGACGATACGGTCCTGGAGGGCTTTCTGATCGAGAAACTCCAGGCTATCCGGAAGGACCTTGGGGGCGCCAGCCCCTTCCCGTCTGAACCAGGTATCCACCGAGGCAACCAGCACGCCCCGACCACCGGCAGGCGGCAGAGAGAGTACTTCGGGCCCGAACGACGAGTTCACGAGCTGCGCAGAACCAGGTACCTTGACGATCGCGAGCTGGCTCTCGTTATCCTTGGGGTCGCTGAAATACCGGGGAAGCGCATCGTTGGCGACCTTGCTCATGTCACCCCCCTCGCTTTCCCCGATCAGGCCCCTGATCCGGCCTGGAAAGGTCTGGAGCGTATCGGTGAAGGCCCCGTTGCGGTCATTGCCCCGCACCATCGCCATACCATTGCCGAGAGGGAGTTCCGCCTTGTCGATGGCGGCCACCTCGGAGACACCGGTGTTCGAGTTGACCCGGATGTCTTTTGCCCGGAGTACGAACAGGCCCTGGTCATTGACCAGTCGATAGACGGGGTCGCCATTGAGGCTGCCCACGGCCTTCCATGCGAACCGTCCATTGCGCGTGAAATAGACCTTGGATCCCTCGGAGAGTCCGTCCGATACGGCGAAGAAGCCTTCGCCGATGATGCTGAGGCTGGTATTGCTGCCCTGCGTGCGAGTCGGGGTCGAGGTGACGGTCCGCTGGCGGTATCCGACGACCGAGAGTTCATAGTCGGTAACGGTCACACCGACCCGCGTCCCGCGACTTCTTGCGGGGGTATCGGTTCCCGGAGGTGCTCGTCGCGCCGCCGGTTCGTTGGAGCTGAGGGTCTGGTCCGTGGCGATCATCCCCATCGAGATGTCTCGTGGACGGAATCCCGGCACGAACGAGCCGAGCAGGTTGAACGCCTGGTTGGCCCGGAGGGTGTCGATCGAGCGGAACGAGTTGATCAGGGAGTACCGGAGATCTGTTCCCATCGATTCGCCTCCCGACCTCGTCCGAGGAATTCACTCCTCATGTACCCGGGAAAGCCGCATTTTCAACCGATTCGAAACAAATTCCATGCCAGCGTTAATCCGAACTGCCAAAGCGTCAATTGCATGTTAAATCCCTGTTTCAATGCGTATGGTTGGTGGCCTGAACCGGTATGAAGGTCATGTCGGTCACACGTCCCGGATGGGAAAACGCACTGGAGGATCACCACCATGGCTAACATTGCAAACGCTGGATTCGATGCCGCTT
>JBEIFE010000538.1:0-1890 GCA_040382575.1 Candidatus Sericytochromatia bacterium | reverse complement strand
GATCGCGATCAGCGGCGTCTCACCGCCCGATCAGCCACCACGAGACCAGCCTCAGCGCGACCGTGATCAGGAAGGCCACCTGGAAGGCGAGCATGAGCCAGGGGACGACCGTCCGAATTCCGGACTCAGGCGACATGCCCCGACCGGGTGTCGAGCCTTGATCCCGCGCCGCCAGCAAGTCGCGCGAGGGATCAAAAGCGGTTTCGGTGGCCGACCCTGCTCCCGAGATGACAGGTCCCGAAGGGCCTTGCATCCCCGGCACGGGGATCTGACCGGATTCTGGACGCATTCCAATCGTGCCTTCCGGCTTCACGGAGCCATCCGACCCGGATCGGGGCCCCTCGTCCGTCAACCGCCATCCGCGCGCAGGCTCCGTCCCCTTGCCCGATCGCGCCATCCCGGTTCGAGTCCCCTCTCCGGGACCACGACCACCGGAGACGTCTCCCTTTCCTGGCGGGTGGTCCCGTGGCACGGGCTTCCAGCCACCGCCCGGGAGATGCCCTGACAGGGATCGGGGGGCGCCTCTGCCTGACACGCCGGTCCGGAAGGCCGGTAACTCCCGGGAGGTCGATGGCGAGGACCCGCTTCCCGGCGGGCGCAGGACCGAGCCTCCGTCCACACGTCGCGCTCATCCGCTGTCTGGCGCGCCGCCGGTCGCCCTCTGGTGCCTCGCGTGAACGGCTCTCGTCCGCCCAGCAGACTGGCCAGGGCTTCCAGGCGTTCGGCCAGTGGGCTGCGCCAGACCTTTCCGGGCTTCCCACCGATGAACTGACCAGCGCCGCGGTCGGGTTCGAGTTCGAGAACGGGCAAATCCGGGGGCTGCGGGTCGTCTGGAGTCTTATCTGGCGGGGCTTTCGCCGAGTCCGGATTCTCCTGTCGCTCACCTCGCATGTCCCCCCCACCTGGAAGGAGACGCGGGGCATCCTGACCGGGGGGAGGCAGCTCCATGGGTTCAGCCCCCGAGAACCTCGGCGAAACGAACCAGTGCGGCCACCGAGGGAAGATCGGCGGGCGCCCATTCGAGCGATCCGAGCCCCGAGCAGGGAACCCAGCGGAGCTCCAGGTGCTCGGTAGGTGCTGGCACCCCCTCGATCAGCCGTGCCCGGTACGTTCTGAGGCGGATCGTGACCTCGGGATAGGCGTGAACGTGGTCAGCGACCAGATCCCCGACGGCGATGAAGCACCCGAGTTCTTCCTGGATCTCGCGCACGAGCGCTTCAGCATGGCTCTCGGTGCCCGAGATCTTGCCCCCCGGGAACTCCCACAGACCGGACAGGGCGCGTCCCGGACCGCGCAGGGCACACAGGATGCGTCCATGGCCGTCCTCGATGACGGCGCCGACGACCTCGAGCGGTTCACGAGAGGGCATAGGTGGCTCCCTTGCGATCGCCCAGCTGCACGATGACCTCCTCCGCCTTGAGTGCCCCGATCGTCCCCCCCCAGGCGCTGTCAGGCAACCCCGTCCGACGCAGGATCTCGCCCTTGCCGAGCGGAATCCCGGCTTCCCCGAGGCAAGCCACGATCCGCTCACGCGCATCGGCTCGGCTGATCTCGTCATCGCCCTCATCTGACTCGACCGACCGCTCCTCGTCGGCCCGGACGGGGACGCGCATGGTCATCGGCCCCGTGAAGCCGCCGTGGCGCGGCAACTCGATGACCGGTGTGTCCGGCTGGACGGACGTGAGCAGGGCAGCCGTCGCCGGATGGCACGTGAACACGAGCACCTGATGGTCGCGGGCGAAACGCGCGATGGCCTCCGCGACGACCCGCAGCGTGTCGCGCAGCACGCCCAGGTCGCGGTGGAGCGCATCGCGCTCCAGACCGAGTTCTTCGGCCCGGGTACCGGCCGCGAGTCGGTCGTGCTCCCAGCCCGTCACGTCCCCGGTCTCG
>JBEIFE010000537.1:0-1893 GCA_040382575.1 Candidatus Sericytochromatia bacterium | reverse complement strand
TAGAAGGCCTTGATGGCGGCCGGGTAGTGCGTCACGAAGAACGGGGTCTCGAACTGGCGCGCGAGGATGTCCTCGTCGTCGTTGCCGAAGTCTTCTCCGAAGGAGATGTCCGAGCCGGCCGCCTGCAGGCGCGCGAGGGCCTCGTCGTAGGTGATGCGCGGGAAGGTGCTCGCGACGGTCTTCTCGAGCGTCGTCACGTCCCGCTCGAGCAGGGCCAGTTCGGCGCGGTTGCGCTCGAGCACGCGGCCCACGACGTGGCGCAGGAAGGCCTCTTGCAATTCGAGGTTCTGCGCGAGATTCCAGTACGGCATCTCGGCCTCGACCATCCAGAACTCCATGAGGTGTCGGCGGGTCTTGGACTTCTCGGCCCGGAAGGTCGGCCCGAAGTTGTAGACGTTGCCGAACGCCATGCAGGCGGCCTCGAGATACATCTGGCCGGACTGCGTCAGGAAGGCCTTCTCCTCGAAGTAATCGGTCTCGAAGAGGGTCGTGGTACCCTCGCACGCTGCCGGGGTCAGGATGGGCGTGTCGATCCGGACGAAATCGCGATCGTAGAAGAAGTCGTGGATCGCCTGCTCGATGGTCGCCCGGACGCGCAGGATGGCGTGCTGCCGGCGCGACCGCAGCCACAGGTGGCGGTGATTCATCAGGAAGTCCACGCCGTGTTCCTTGGGGCTGATGGGGTATTCCTGCGTGGGCAGGTGGACCACCTCGACGTGGGTGCCACCGAGCTCGAAGCCGCCCTGCGCGCGCTCGTCGGCACGAACGCGACCGCGGACGATGCAGGAGGCTTCCTGGGTCAGGCGGTCGGCCGCTTCCCAGCTGGCCTCGTCCACCTCGGCCCGCACGACGACGACCTGCACGAAGCCGGTGCCGTCGCGAACCTGCAGGAAGGCCAGCTTCCCCTTGCTGCGCTTGCCGTAGAGCCAGCCCCGCAACTCGACTTCCTGGTCGACGTGGCGGGACAGGTTCTGGATGGTGACGACGGGGATCGACGCGGACTGGGCGATATCGGACATGGAAACGACCTCGGTTCTCGATCGGGTGCGTTGAGGAAGCCCCCGGGCTGGGCTATCATGGATCGTTAAGACCACATTGTATCTCAGGGCTGGAATCCGCGTCAGGAGGAAGCCCTCGTCGAGGAGAATCTCGTGACCACGACCATCGCCCCGATCCGGCTGGGAGAGCGTTCCCATCTTTGCGGCGACCCGCGCATCGATCACGTCGGCGCGACCGTGACGCTGTATGGCTGGGTCGATTCGCGACGCGATCACGGCGGCGTCATCTTCGTCGATCTGCGCGATCGCACCGGAATGGTCCAGGTTGTCTTCAGCCCGGATGTCGCTTCCGAAGCCCACAAGACCGCCGACCGTCTCCGCAGCGAGTATGTCATCGGGATTCGCGGCCGGGTGCGCCCGCGCGCCGAAGGGATGGCCAATCCGCGCATGTCGACGGGTGAGGTCGAGATCGAGGCCGAGGCCCTGATCATCTGGAATGCCTCGAAGGCCCTGCCCTTCCAGATCATGCCCGGCAAGCCCGAGGTGGAAGAGATGACGCGACTCAAGCACCGCTACCTCGACCTGCGCCAGCCCTTCATGCAGGAAGCGCTCATCGCGCGCCACCGGATCAACCAGATCATCCGTCGTTCGATGGACGCTCAGGGCTTCCTCGAGATCGAGACGCCCATCCTGACCAAGAGCACGCCGGAAGGCGCCCGCGACTACCTCGTGCCCAGCCGCGTGCATGCCGGAGAGTTCTTCGCACTGCCGCAGTCGCCGCAAATTTTCAAGCAGCTCCTGATGGTTTCGGGTTACGACCGATACTTCCAGATCGCTCGCTGCTTCCGCGACGAGGACCTGCGCGCCGATCGCCAGCCCGAGTTCACCCAGCTGG
>JBEIFE010000536.1:0-1893 GCA_040382575.1 Candidatus Sericytochromatia bacterium | reverse complement strand
TCGGGATCATCCAGGGCAACATCTACCCGGACCTCCGTCGACGCTCAGCCGAGGCCCTCGTCCCGCTCGATTTCCCCGGTTATGCCGTCGGTGGCCTCTCGGTGGGCGAGCCCAAGGACAAGATGATCCCGGCCCTTTCGGCCACCACCCCCTGGATGCCTGAGGACAAGCCCCGTTACCTGATGGGGGTCGGCACCCCCGAAGACCTCGTCGTGGGAGTCGCGCTGGGCATCGATATGTTCGATTGCGTCCTGCCGACCCGCCTCGCGCGCCACGGCACAGTCTGGGTGGGCGACGGACAGAAACTCAACCTCCGCAATGCACGGTTCAAGGAAGACCCCGAGGTCCTCGACCCGGGCTGCGACTGCCAGACCTGCCTGGGCGGCTTCTCGCGGCGTTACCTGCACCATCTGGTGCGTGTCGAAGAGTTCCTGGCTCCGACCCTCCTGAGCATCCACAACGTCCGCTTCCTCATCCGGTTGATGGAGGACGTGCGGCGCGCGATCATCGCCGGAACGTTTCCCGGCAGCCACCGCCATCTGGTTCCGCCCGAGATGTGGACCCTCCTCGAACGGGAGCTGGAGGCCCCCTCGGCTCCATGAACGGGCTCGCACGCTGGCTCGAGACGAGTGGACGCCCCGTGGTGAACCTCCTGGAGGTCACGGGGGCTTGCATGCTGCTGGCCCTCCGGGTCCTGGACCGCCTGATCCGGAAACCCTGGCCTTGGCGGCAGCTCGGCCCCCAGGTGGCGGCGATCGGGACGGACAGCCTGCCCATCGTGCTCGTCACGGCCCTCTCGGTCGGGATGGTCTTCACCCTGCAGATCTCGAACGAGTTCCTGCGTTTCGGCGCCTCATCGGTGATCGGCGGTGTCTCGGGCATCGCGCTCGTCCGGGAGCTGATCCCGACCCTGACGGGCGTGGTCGTGGCAGGCCGGGTCGGCGCGGCGATCGCCGCCGAACTCGGTGCCATGCAGGTCACGGAGCAGGTCGATGCCCTGACGGCCATGGCCGCGGACCCCGTCCGCATCCTGGTCGCCCCGCGGGTCCTGGCCTGCCTTGCCGTTCTCCCCATGCTGACCATGATCGCGGACGTGGTGGGCATCGCCGGTGGATTCGGGGTCGCCGTCCAGGTCAAGGGAGTGGCGGCCGTGCGCTTCCTGGACTCGCTCCAGGGCCTGGTCAATCTCGACGACGTGCTCAAGGGGCTCCTGAAGGCCGCATGGTTCGGCGTGGTCGTCGGGCTGATCGGCTCCCAGCGAGGTCTCGCGGCCACGGCTGGGGCGCGCGGCGTCGGACGTGCCACCACCGAGGCCGTGGTCTACAGCCTGATCACGATCTTCGTCACCAACTACCTCCTGTCGTCATGGCTCTTTCCGGGCGGAGCACGCTGATGCCGGCCCCCCGGATCGAGGTGACGGATCTGTCCAAGCGCTTCGGAGCGAAGGTCGTGCTCGATGGCGTGTCGTGTTCATTCGAACCCGGGCAGATCGGGGTGGTCATCGGCCCATCCGGTTGCGGCAAGAGTACGCTCCTACGGCTCATCCTGGGCCTGGTGCAGCCGGACGCCGGCACGATCCGGTTCGACGGGGCGGATCTCGGCCACGCGAATCGCGCCGCCTGGGAGGCCGTTCGATCCCGGATCGGGATGGTCTTCCAGTCAGCCGCGCTCTTCGACAGCCTCTCGGTCGCCGAGAACGTCGCCTTCGCCCTCGTGGAACGAGGCGTCCGGGAGACCGAGGCGCTGAGTCGCGCAAGAGAAGTCTTGACCCAGGTCGGCTTGCCGGATGCAGGCCCCGCTCAGCCAGCCGAGCTTTCCGGCGGCATGCAGAAGCGGGTGGCGATCGCCCCGGCGAAAGCCACCCCGCCAGACGTCCAGCATTAAGATGATCCC
>JBEIFE010000535.1:0-1895 GCA_040382575.1 Candidatus Sericytochromatia bacterium | reverse complement strand
GGCCCAGGAAGAGATCAGCCATTTCGAACGGATCGTGGACGTTCTCCGCGCCCGGGGATGGCCTCTGGGTTCCATCGCGACCGATGGGTATGTACGTGATCTGTTGCGTCTCGGCCGTAGAGACGAACCGGCGCACCGAGTCGATCGCTTGCTGCTGCTCGGGCTCGTGGAAGCGCGTAGCGCCGAACGTTTCACCTTGCTGGCCACGGCCATCGAGGATCCCCAGCTTTCCACCCTCTACCGCGAGCTCGCCTTTCCCGAGGCGGGTCATCATCAGCTCTTCGTTTCCCTGGCCTGTCATGTTCAGCCGCGCGAGCTCGTGCTCGAACGGCTGCGCGAGCTGGCCCTTCTCGAGGCCGAGGTCATGTTGCGGACGCCCCTTGCGCCCCGCATGCATTGACCCTTAGGAGATAGTCGTTCGTGCAGAATCCCCTTCTCGCCAAGTTTCAGGATGAAGAACTCAGGGCCCGGTGCCAGGCAGCCGTCGGTGACCCGCTCGAGGATGTCGAGAGCGAGGATCTCGTCGACCTCATGGAGAACCTGTGGACCACGCGGCGTGGCGCCTACGCCTCGCTTCGTGACGAGCTGGTCAAGTCCGGCCGCGACCCCTGGGCAGGGCGTCAGGACCTGGCCGTGGCGTACTTCCGTGGCCTGACGTTGCGGGATCGCAGCGACGAGGAACTGGAGATGCTCGGTCATGAATTGCTCGATGAGTGGATTCGCTGTCGCGTGGTCGAGCTGATCCGGGAGCATCAGGCCAAGGAAGCCGAGCAGGATGCCCGGAGCCGCGACAAGTTCGGCATCCGGATGCCCCGTCGCTAGTCCATCGCGCGTCTGCGATTACCGGGTCCGAGAGGCATCACCGTGATGGCGCCCTGCCGCCTGTCGATGGTGCCGTCCGGACCCGTCACCTCGACCTGAATCAGGACGTCACGGATGTTTTCTGTCGGTTCGGGACAGACGTAGCGCGTGGAGAGAACGCGGGGGTCCTGGAAGACGCCTTGTTTCGCGCTCCAGTGAAGGGCGGAGAGGGTTCCCGTCACTTCCACCCGTACCGGGACAACCGCCCCTGGCTCAGCCGGTGTGTCCGGTAAAACCAGCCGAACGATGGCTACCTGGCCTCCTGGTCGGCTGGTCGATTGCCATCCGCATCCCTGCATCAGCAACGCGATACCGAGCAAGCTGCCGATGAGCCCTTGCCTTACCGCATCAAGGGTGGTCTGGCCAGCGGGTCGAGATTCCATCGACATGGCCGTTTCCTTCCGCATGGACTTGACCTTACCATACCTGCTGACGAGAGGGGAGCGTTCATGCAGGAGAGGAGTCTGGGCCTTGCCAAGCGTCTGAGCGCGACCATCCTCGCAGCCGTCATTCCCATCGTGCTGTCGAGTTTCGTGCTCATGGGACTCACGATACGCGAGGTCGGAGAATCCGCGCGCCTCCTCCTCCGTAACCATGCGCTCGAGGCGAGTTACCTCGTCCAGGAATGGCGTCATGACCAGGTCAAGGGCCTTGCCTTGCTGCGTGCGTCCATCCTCCAGATGAATGGAACGACCACCATCCGTCGACTGTTCGATGGGGTGCTGAAGGTCGAACTCGACTGGGATGGACTGGGCTACCTGCCTGCGGGCGACTGGTCCAGCGCACTGTGGGTGATGCGACCACCCCTCTTGCCCCCGGAAGCACGGATGCTTCTCCCCCCCGATGAGCGCATCTGGCTCATCAGTCCGGGCCTGGTTGCCTTGATGATGAGCATGCCGCGAACGGAATCGAAGCGCGCTGACCGACTCGTGGTCATCATTCACGAGCAATCCGTGACGCGCTTGCTGCAGCAAGTCGGCGCTGGAAGAAGCGGTGATGAGAAACCGTTCGCAAGTGCCACCTATCGCATCGAT
>JBEIFE010000534.1:0-1901 GCA_040382575.1 Candidatus Sericytochromatia bacterium | reverse complement strand
GCTTTCCTACCGTGCAGACGAAATATGCCGCGAAAACTGGCTCAGACCCCATTATCCAGCTTTCCGTGGTGATAATCCCTTTGCGTGCAGTCCACGCCGACTGACCACTCCCGCGCATCGCCCCCGTGGGAGGGTATAGAGCCACCAGAACGACCGGACGGAGGTGACCTTGCCAGAGCAGATCGAAACCCTCGAGGCCCTTCCAGCCCGGGTCTCCCGCGTGCTCGCCCACGGGGGACGGCTCGAGGTCGTCCGTGTGGATACCCCGGATGCCCACCCGTCCCTGCGCGAGCACGTCCTCGCGGGGCTGGGTCGCCCGGAGGGTCGCGAGCTCTCGCCCCTGTACTTCTATGACGCGACGGGCTCCGAGCTATACGAGGTGATCACGGGGCTCGACGAGTACTACCCCACGCGCCACGAGGCCGCCCTGTTGCACCGGATCGCCCCCGAGCTCACGCATCTGACCGGGGTCCGGGAGCTGGTCGAGCTGGGAAGCGGCTCGTCCACCAAGACCCGCATCGTGCTCGAGGCCCTGGGTGCCGGGCGCGAGCCGCTCACGTACGTTCCGGTGGACATCAGCCACGAGATGCTGGCCGAGTCGGCCCGCATGCTCGTGGGCGACTACCCGGGCCTCCGGGTGGTCGGGCTGTCGGGGCGCTACGAACCGGCCCTGGAGGCCCTCGTGCCGGCCGATGGCCGGATGTTCATGTTCCTGGGCGGAACCATCGGCAACTTCACGCCGGAGTTCCAGGAGACCTTCTTCGCACACCTGGCGGCCGCCATGCAGCCCGGGAACCTGTTCCTGCTGGGCTTCGACCGGCGTCCGCATCCCGGCAAGCCCACCGAAGTCGTGCGTCTCGCGTACGACGACCCGCACGGGGTGACGGCCGCCTTCAACCTCAACCTGCTGGTCCGGCTGAATCGCGAAATCGGGACCGACTTCGATGCGGGGGCGTGGCAGCACCTGGCCCGCTACGACGAGGACCTCGACCGCATCGAGATGCATCTGCTGTGTCGGCGTGACCAGGAGGTCCTTTTGCCCGGAGAAACCGAGCCCCTCCGGTTCCGGCGCGGCGAGACGATCCTGACGGAGATCTCCCGGAAGTTCGATCCCGACGGATTGGCGGCCTGGTTCGGTGAACGGGGCTTCCGGACCGTCGCGAACTGGACGGACGCGCCGGGTTACGTGGGGTTGCTCCTGCTCGAGCGCTCGACGCAGCGGAACGTCGCGGCCATGTAGGGGTAGTGCCAGTAGAACCAGTTCCGGAACGAGGGCCTCAGGAGCAGGCGGTCCGTGAACCAGGATGCCCCTTTCAGGACGACGTGCTCGCCATCGAAGAAGTCGGCCGAGTAGCCCGGATAGTGCGGGTCCGCCTCGAAACCCTCGAACGGGGCGAAGGGGCTGCTGGTCCATTCCCAGCCGTTGCCCGCGAGGTCAAACACCCCCCAGGGGCTCGTGGCTCCGGGGTCTGACCCCACGCGCGTCGCCGAGGTGCGGCGGAAGTCCACGTTGCCATGCCCGGGTGGGATCGATCCCCACGACACGGCCTCTGGATGCCCGTCTCCATGGGCCGCGCGGTGCCACTCCGCCTCGGTCGGCAGGTCGAGGCCGCGGTAGCGCGCGTAGGCGCGGGCCTCGGCCCACGTCACGACGGCCGGCCAGTGGTCGGGCAGGGGGCGGATCGCGAAGGTGTCGCGGTAGCGCCACGACGACCCGTCCGGGATCCAGCCGACGGGATGCGCGTGCTCCCGTTCCCGCATGAAGGCCCAGCTCCGCTCGTCCCAGAAGGGCGCATGCTCGTAGCCGCCGTCCTCGATGAAGGCCCGGAACTGCGCGTTCGTGACGTTGAAGGCGTCGATCCGGAAGGACGGGACCTCGACCTCGTGGACTGGTTTCTCGT
>JBEIFE010000533.1:0-1904 GCA_040382575.1 Candidatus Sericytochromatia bacterium | reverse complement strand
CGCGATGGCGCTCGCGCGGAAGATCGCGACCAAGGGGGCCGTGGCGATCGCCGCCACCATGGAAGCCCTCGATCGCGGCCGCAACCTGCCCATCGAGGATGCCATCGCGATCGAGACCGAGCAGTTCGCCCGCGTCACCGAGACCGAGGACAAGAAGATCGGCGTCAAGGCCTTCATCACCAAGACTCCCGCCAAGTTCGTGGACCGCTAGGTCCATCCGTAGAAAGAGGTTCGAGCCATGGAATTGATCTTCACCGATGAGCACAAGATGCTCCGGCAGATGGTCCGCGAATACGTGGACCGCGAGATCCGGCCCGTCGTCGCCGAGCATGACCACAACGAGGAGATCCCCCGCGAGTTCATCGTGAAGATGGCCGAGCAGGGCTTCCTCGGCCCCACCATCCCCGAGGAGTACGGCGGAGCCGGCCTGGGTGAGATCGGCTTCTGCATCCTGGCCGAGGAGATCGGACGCGTGCACTCGGCGCTGGGTACGGCGCTTGGCGCGCACGCCGGCATCGGTACCACGGGTATCCTGCTGGACGGCACGCCCGAGCAGAAGGCGAAGTACCTGCCGAAGCTGGCCGCCGGGGAGATGCTCGCGGCCTTTGCCCTCACCGAGCCGGGCGCCGGGTCGGATGCGGCCGCCATCAAGACGCGCGCCGAGCGCGACGGGGACGACTGGGTCCTCAACGGCCAGAAGATGTGGATCACCAACGGCGGCATCGCCGACCTGTTCACGGTCTTCGCCGTGACGGACCCGGCCCTGGGCGCCAAGGGTGGCGTGACGGCCTTCCTGGTCGAGAAGGCCTGGGGCGTCGAGGTCGGGGCCAAGGAAAAGAAGATGGGGATCAAGGGCTCGGACACGCGCCAGATCTACTTCAAGAACGTCCGCGTGCCCAAGGAGAACGTCCTCGGTCAGGTCGGTCTGGGCTTCGTGACGGCCATGAAGATCCTCGACATGGGCCGCATGATCCTGGGGGCGGGTAGCCTCGGGGCGGCGCGCGAGGCGCTCGATCTGTCGATCAAGCACTCGACCACGCGCATCCAGTTCGGCAAGCCCATCGCCGACAACCAGGCCATCCAGTTCTACCTGGCCGAGATGGCGACCCGTATCTTCGCGATGGAGCACATGGTCTATTACACGGCCTGGCTCGCCGACAACCACCAGAAGGTCACGCTGCCGGGTTCGATGGTCAAGCTGTTCTGCACCGAGAGCGCCAGCTGGATCATCAACAAGGCCGTCCAGATCCACGGCGGCATGGGCTACTCGGCCGAGTACCCCATCGAGCGGATGTTCCGCGATGCGCGCATCTGCGAGATCTTCGAGGGCACCAACGAGATCCAGAAGCTCGTCATCGCCCGCGAGGTCCTGCGCGAGCACGCCAAGCACGCCGCCAAGGTCTAGGAGGTTCCCGTGTCCGTTCGCTCCATCGCGGTCTGCATCAAGTCGGTTCCGGCCGACCCGGACGTGGCGCTCGACCGGATCGCCACCCGGATCGCCCGGGAGGAGGTCAAGGGGACCATGAACCCCGACGATCGCCACGCCGTCGAGCTCGCCCTGCAACTCAAGGCCCAGTCGGGCGCGACGCGCGTCGTCGTCGTCTCGATGGGCCCCGAGTCGGCCCGGGAGGTGCTCAAGGAGGCACTCGCGATGGGAGCGGACGAGGCGGTGCTGGTCTCAGATCCTGCCCTCGTGGCCAGTGACGCCGTGGCCACGGCCACCGTTCTGGCCCGGGCACTCGAGAAGTCTGGCCCTCATGAGGTCGTCATGCTCGGGACCCGGTCCCTCGAGGGGCAGACGGGGGCCGTCCCCGCGATGGTCGCCGAGTGGCTGGAGCGGCCGCTCGGATCCCGCATCAAGGACGCGCGGCTCGAGGGCGAGGCGCTCGCGATCGCCTGCATCG
>JBEIFE010000532.1:0-1909 GCA_040382575.1 Candidatus Sericytochromatia bacterium | reverse complement strand
GTCGATATGGTGCCTCCCGTGGA
The DNA here is from genome assembly GCA_040382575.1 of Candidatus Sericytochromatia bacterium. Taxonomy (GTDB): domain Bacteria; phylum Cyanobacteriota; class Sericytochromatia; order S15B-MN24; family UBA4093; genus JAYKJE01. Next base: position 1,886 of record JBEIFE010000532.1, on the reverse strand, counting down.
TGCAAGCACCCCGAGAAACTGGAGAATTTGACGACTGCCCCGTCTTCCGCCTGACGTGACACCTTCACGGAACGTGCAAGTGCTGGCTGGCTTGTCCAGGTAATCAGGCTGTGAACACAGCGCTCACTGCCTTGATACCAATGTGATGGATCTTGATTTGAATGTCAATGCTTTGGACGAAAGCTGACCTGACGATTTTCAAGTCGATCGTGGCTCTCGATGAGATACACTGCCCGACCCGGGAGCGCGATCATGTGTAGTACTGGAGGATCTGCCAGAGGCGCAGGAAAGGACCCCGGTAGATCCGGGAGTCGTTGTACGCGTAAACGACCGAGGCGTGTTGCCAGTCCGGCTCGAAAAGACGCGTGTGAAATTCGCGGATGAGGGCAGGGTCCGTCGTGACCATGGCGATTTCCTGATTATCGATCAGGGCGCGGGTGTCCGCATTGACCGAGCCCAGGGCTGCCCAGGTGCCGTCGACGGAGAAAAACTTGGTGTGGACGTGAGCTTGGTCGGGAACGCCGCGGTACAGCCTGGCATGCCCGCCCGCCTGGAGGATGCGATTCAGACCGACCACGTGCAACTTCCGGAACAGGGCTTCATCCGATTCACCCGGGACGATGATCCTGACCTGCACCCCACGCCGTGCGGCGGCCACCGTTCGCTGGATGACCCCTTCATCCCAGAAGTATTGCTGCTCGACGTCGATGGTCCTGCGAGCCCCTTCCAGGGCCTCGTATACCGCTTGTTTCGCCTCGAAGCGCCCTTCGGGCGGACTGGTCACGACGACGCGAAGCGCGACGTTGTCGAGAGGGATCTGGGTTCGTTCCGGCAACGCAGGCAGCGGACCTCCCCCTGCGAGCTTCCAGTCCCGGGAAAATTCATCATGAAGGTGTGGAACGATATCGCCCGACAGGTCGAGCAAGGCGTCATGAACCGTGGTGTCGAATTCGGACATGAGGTTGACGCCACCGATGACGGCCCGGTCCTGATCGGCAAGATAGACCTTGCGATGATCGATGTTGATGCCACGCATCCGGTTGTCCTGCTGGATCAGGCGTGGTTCATAGAACTGGAATCGGACGCCACCTTGTTCGAGAACGTCTCGAACCCGCTTTCCGCCCTTGAACCGGCTGCCCAGATAGTCTGCGATCACCGTGACATCGATGTTGCGCTTGCGAGCGGCCAGGAGCGCATCGATGATGCGGTTGCCGAACGGGTCATCCGCAAAATTGAAGACCTCGATGCGAAGGGTCTTCCTGGCGCTCTGGATGACGTCGAGCAGCAAGCGTGCGTTCTGATGCGGGCCGACCGCAAGGTTGGCCCGGTTGTGACCCGTCCAGCCATGAACGATTCCGGGCGAGACATCCGGAACGGTGAACGCCAACGTCGGTGGGCGGTCGAGTTCCGCTTGCACGACCGCGGCATCCGTGGATGGGGTCTGCGGGCTGGATAGAGGTCCCCCGCAAGCGGCGAGGAACATCGAGCATACCAGGGACGTGATCAGGAACCGGGGATTGCGCATGACGCCACTCACCAGGTCTAGGTTCAAGGATGGTTGGTTTCGACTTAACCACATCTTGACATCCGAATCAAGACCTGGGACGTCATCACATCCGACCCTTGATCTCCTTGGCTGCCATCACGAGCTGGTCGAAGCCGTCACGGATCCGGTCAGCGGGTGACAGGAGGCCGCACTGACCGCCCGTACCCTCATCTGCGCGCCACAGCGCGCACTGGGGAACGCACTCGGCCTTCTGGTTCGCGTAGCTCATCAGGGGACAGATCGGCATGGGATTCCCGTCGTTTGTTTGATAAAAAGCGGTCGTCCGACACCCCGAAAGCTTAATCACTCTTACTTTTACGGTCAAGATTCCCCGAGCCGT
>JBEIFE010000531.1:0-1910 GCA_040382575.1 Candidatus Sericytochromatia bacterium | reverse complement strand
GATCATCTCGTGGATGAGTTCACTCGCCTCGGGCCCCACGCAGGTGGCCCCCAGGATCTCCCCGGTGTCCGCATGCGAGATGAGCTGGACGAAGCCCTGCATCGCCTGGCTACCCAGACATTCCGCTTTGCCCAGATCCGCGAAATCATACCGAGCCATTCGATGCGGAATACCGGACAGTCTGGCCTGGCGGGCATTCAAACCGACCCGTCCGAGCTGGGGGTCACAGAAGACGGCGCTGGCGAGCAGACGGTCATCATGCATCGCCGCAGGGCGGCGACCCAGCATGTTTCGGGCAGCGATTTCCGCTTGCTGGATGGCCACGTGGACCAGATCATGCTGACCCAGGGCGTCTCCGGCTGCATAGATATGAGGAACGGACGAGCGCATGCCGGCATCGACGACGATCCGCCCATCCCTGACCTCGACCCCGGCACGAGCCAGATCGAGCGAATCGACTGCAGGAACACGGCCGGTCGCGACGAGGATCTCGTCGACCTCGATCATGAACTCCCGATCTTCAGCAAGGCCCACGACCCGCCTGACGTCGCCTTCCCGCGTGACGGACTGGGGACTGGCGTACCGGAGGAGTCGGATGCCATCCCGGGCGAGAGACGCCTCGATCACCTCCTGGACAGCAGGGTCCTCGGAACTCAGAACGCGTTCCCCGCGAAGCAAGAACGTGACCTGCGCCCCCATCCGTGCGAAGAACTGACCGAGTTCGACCGCGATGACGCCGCCCCCCCAGACGAGCAATCTTCGCGGCAGACGCTCCAGGCGAACGGCCTCGTCACTCGTGAGAAAGCCCACCGTATCGAGACCCTCGAGTGGCGGGACATGCGGCCGGGAACCCGTCGAGACCAGGAACTGATTCCCCTCGATCAGACGGCCAGCGACCTCGACCGCGTGAGGGCCAACGAATCGAGCTTCGCCCTCGAATCGCTCGGCCCCGGGTAGGGCGTCCAGTCCTTCAAGGCGATAATCGCGAAAACCTTGGACGAGTGCCGCCTGCCGAGACATGACGCGGCCGAAATCGATGGTCGCCGGCCCCGCATCGACGCCGAACTCGGAAGCGTGGGAGACCAGGTGAGCGACCTCGGCACTCCGCAGCATGGCCTTGGTCGGCATGCATCCACGGAGGATGCACAGCCCCCCCCAGGGGCCTCGATCGACGAGGGCAACCCGTCGTCCCTCGGCGCCCAGCAGACGCGCTGCATGATAGCCTGCACTGCCGCCACCGATGATGACGACGTCGAACCGAGCCATGGGCACGTCCTTTCCTTGTCCGGTCCACCTCCTGCCAGCCACCATATTGGACGTAAGGCCGCTTGCAGGACAACCCTTCTCGATATCTTGTCTCCATGCGAGCACGGGTTTATATTGAACCCGGTCGGGCCCTGGCTGGCCCGGAAAGGCCCCCGCAAGGGGGAACGAATCATGATTCTCATCATTGGCTGTGGCCGCCTCGGAGCGAGCCTGGCCACCCGCCTCAGTCAGGCCGGAAACGAGATCGTCGTCGTCGACCACCTCCGCGAAAATCTGTCCCAGAATCTGGCCCGCGACTTCCGCGGCAGGCCCATCTGCGGGCTCGAGATCGATGCAGACGTCTTGCGTCGGGCAGGCATCGAACGTGCGGACCACGTGGTGATCGTTTCCCGCGACGAGAACACCAACATGATGGCGGCAGATGTCGCGAGGCACCTGTTCAAGATCGAGCGCATCGTGGTCCGCATCGACCAACCCGACTGTGCTCGCCGGTATCGCGAGGAAGGCTTCGAGGTGATCTCGCCGGTCCTCGAATCGGCGAGATGGGTCGAAGACCGGTTGCAGCCAGCCGGAAAGGACGACTAGCGATGTACGTCATTCTGGCCGGTGGGGGCAAGATCGGTCTCCACCTCATCCGTTCCCTG